>CAZMNZ010000005.1:0-12868 GCA_964567765.1 uncultured Muribaculaceae bacterium | reverse complement strand
CCGCACTGTCACTTGCAGTGGCCTGCCAGCAGCCTTTCGAGCAGCAGGACCCTGTAGTGGTGCTTCCTGAAGGCGCCATCGTGCTTCAGGACACTCAGTTCGGAATGTACTACGGCAACCTCAACCATGACGGCGTGGGAATCTTCACTATCGTCCTCAGTGATGCGAGATGCTATCAGGACAATCTTGACTCTCCTTATCTCGATTCCGAAGGAGACATGGTCGTCCTGAACATCCGAGTTCCAGAACTTGGCAGCAATGCTGAAATAGTCATCCCGTCAGGAGAATATCCTGTCACCGATTCACTCGGAGTGAACCATGTCGATGCCACCACATCATATGTGAAGAGGCTTGTCGGTGACATGCAGTCCAGATGGGACATGAAGTCCGGCACGGTTTCCGTGTCCCGTGACGAGGCCGGCGGGTACAGCATAACCGCCAAGGATATGGTCATCAGCAAGGGTGAGGTCACCGACACTGTGGATTATGTATGCTGTTCAAGCCTGAAGATCCAGGACTACCTTTCCGCAGCGCCTGGCCTTCTGACCTTGAAGGACGACATCATCAATGTCCCTTTCCCTAATATTGAATGCATATATTACGGAGACCTTTACGGCAGCAGCACGGGCAACTTCGTGGTCAATCTCTACACCAAGGACTTCGTGACCCCTGACAATGAGATTGCAGACGGGATACCAGGCATATACATGACTCTGAATTTCTTCTCAAGATATTATGCCGGAGGTCTTGCTCCGGTTCTTGAGGAAGGACGGTACAATGTGTCATCCACCGCCAATTCCTCCACCTTCTTCCAAAGGTGGACCATCTTCCCAGGTCTCTATCTTGATTCCACTCCGTTCGGCTCGTATGTGGGCCAGCGTGACGGCAACGGAGAAGAGGCCCAGGAGTTCATAACCTCCGGCTACGTCGATGTGTCATATGAGGAAAGTGCATCGGTCAAGGCCTCTTCCGGCACTATGATGGTGCTGAACTATGACCTCAAGACATCCACAAGGGCGGTCAAAGGAATCTGGAAAGGTGAAGTCAAAGTGAGCAACCAGGCTTCTTCGAGCGGAGAAAGCTTTCTCACCACCCTCACTGAAGATGTGGAATGCGACATGTCCAAGGTGACGACAGGCGGAACGCTCCGTCACATAGAGACATTGCACAGGAAGAATGTCGAGGAGGAATGGGACTATGACATCGCTGAGGCCTGGCAGCTCTACCTCGCCCCTCGCGATTGGAGTGAGGAGGAATATGCTGTTCCTTGGACCGACAAGGATAATCCTCTCGGACACGACGGAATAGAAGGCACAGAGGACGACTATATGTATGACAAGAACGACAACGGCATCAGAGACCGTCTGGAAGCATACTGCGCGGACGGTGACGTGATGGTGCTGGAGTTCATCCTCCCTCTGGAGTCAGGCGGAAAGATCGCCCCGGAAATCGGCAGGGAATACACCTATACCATGCAGCCTGACCTTGCCATAGATGCTGAGATGTATGAGATATATGTCAGCAGGATGGGACGGCCTAACGACGAAATCTTTGACGCAGCATATGCCAAGCAGTACCCTGGCTGGGCTGAAGGCATCGGCATCGAAAGTTATGACAGATGCAACGCCCGCCGTGGCTTCACATGGTCTGAAGACGGATGGCGAGGAAACTGGTATATGCACTACGAGACCGGCCGCCATCAGATTCTCGACGGATACGCTCCTGCCATCAACGGCTGGGTGAAGGTCAAGCAGACAAGCGAAGGCATATATGACTTCGAGTGGGACTTCATCGACGACTATCCTGAGCAGCCTAACAAGATAACAGGAAGCATAAAGGACTGTCCTGTCAGGATCCATATCGGAAATCTGTAGGAGGGAGCCAAGATGATATTGAATATGAAAAGACTAAGATACATACTGCTGGGGCTCGCCCTTATGGCGGCTTCAGTGGCGAATGCCCAGAATCTCACTGTGACGGGAGTCGTGAAGGACTCTTCCACTGGTGAGCCTGTGCCGTTCGCCTCGATCAGAATAGACGGGACGATGACAGGAGGAATGACCGACATTGACGGAGCCTATTCGATAGGTGTCCCGTCGGACGGCGTCCTGATCTTCTCGTCCATAGGCTACAAGGATGCCTATGTCAATGTCGCGGGCAAGACGCAGCACGATGTCATGCTCGCCCCGGACACCCAGATGCTGGAGGAAACCATAGTCGTGGCCTTCGGTACGGCGACAAAGGAATCCTTCACCGGATCCGCCACTGTGGTGAAGTCTGACGACATCGCCAAGGTCCAGTCCTCTGATGTCACCAGGGCTCTCGAAGGAGTCGTGGCCGGAGTGCAGATGACCACATCTTCCGGCTCGCTTTCCAGCAGTCCGAGCATCCAGATCCGCGGTACAAGTTCCATTTCGGCCGGAACCGCCCCTCTCTATGTGGTGGACGGCGTGCCTTACAGCGGAGACATGAACAACCTCAACTCGTCGGATATAGAATCCATGACGGTCCTCAAGGACGCCGCTTCCAACGCCCTCTACGGTGCCCGCGGTGCCAACGGTGTCATCATGATCACCACAAAGAAGGCGAAGAAGGGAGAGGCCACCGTCACCCTGGACGCAAAATGGGGACTCAACACCAAGGCTCTCAAGAGTTACGACTATATAGACGACCCGAAACTCTATTACGAGACACACTACAACGCCCTCTACAACTATTACAGGCTTGAGCAGGGCATGTCCGACACGGATGCCAACCTCAAGGCTGCTGCAAATGTGGCAGGCTCGTCAGATGTCGGAGGCCTCGGCTATCTGACCTTCACTGTGCCTGAGGGCCAGAACCTCATAGGAACGGACGGAAAGTTCAATCCAAACGCAACGTCCGGACGCAAGGTGCTCTACAAGGGAGAATACTACTGGCTCCAGCCTGACGACTGGATGGCCGAGTCCTACAGGAACTCGCTCCGTCAGGAATATAATGTCAGCGCGGCAGGCTCTCCGGGAGGAAACGCCCAGATCTTCGCATCATTCGGCTACCTCAACAACAAGGGACTCATCCAGGGAGAGGATATGGAGCGCTACACCGCCCGAATCAGGGTCGACTACCAGCTCAAGGACTATCTGAAGATAGGAATGAACGCCGGCTACTCCAACTTCGACTGGAACAACGGCAACGGTAGCGGAACAGGAAACGTGTTCTCGTTCGCTGCCAATGTGGCTCCAATATATCCGGTATATCTCAGGGACGGAAACCGCAACATCATCCGTGACGAGATGGGCTACAAGCGTTATGACTACGGTGACGGCTCGAATGCCGGCTTCATGCGCCCTTATGCAGCCAACTCCAACGCCCTTCAGGAACTCTGGCTCAATGTCGGAAACAGCGAGGGTAACGCCATCAACGGCACTGCATACGCAGAGGTCAAGTTCCTCAAGGACTTCACGTTCACATTCAATGCCGGAGTCGGAGTCGATGAGACCCGCAGCACATCCATACTCAACATGTACTACGGTCAGTTCGCCACCAACCACGGTATCATAACCAAGAGCCACGGCCGTCAGTTCTATGTCAACCTCCAGCAGCTCCTGAACTGGAACAGAACCTTCGGAACCGGTCATAATGTGACCGTCCTTCTCGGACATGAGAACTACACCTCCACATCCGTTTCGGTCGGAGCATCCAAGAGCAACATGTTCTCTATGGACAACACCGAACTTAACGGCGCGGTGATAGACGGACAGAGCGCATCATCCGCAAAGTCCACCTACAACAACGAAGGATATTTTGCGAGGGCTCAGTACGACTACAACAACAGGATATTCGTCAGTGCGTCATACCGACTTGACGCCTCGTCACGCTTCCACCCGGATCACCGCTGGGGCAGTTTCTGGTCTTTCGGTGGAGGCTGGCTCATAGACAAGGAACCTTGGTTCCCGCGCACCAACTGGCTCGACATGCTCAAGATCAAGGCCTCCGTGGGATCGCAGGGTAACGACAGCATCAGCGATTTCCTCTACACCGACATGTACTCCATCACCAACTCCGACGGTGACATCTCCATCAAGAGGGCCACAATCGGAAACGAGAACATCACGTGGGAGACCAACACCAACATCAACGCAGGATTCGACTTCGACCTGTTCAGAGGCCGTCTGTCGGGAACACTGGAATACTTCTACCGTCTGACTTCCGACATGCTCTATTATGTGACCATTCCGATATCATACGGATTTGCAGGATATTACGACAATATCGGTGACATGAGGAACTCCGGAATCGAACTTGCCCTGAACGGCAACATCATGACACGTCAGAACTTCAGTTGGGACGCATATGCGAACTTCACCCACTACACCAACAAGGTCCTGATGCTTCCTGATACGCACAAGAACCGTGAAATAGGCGGATATTCCGGATATGCCTCCGGCAACAAGTTCGTCGGTGAAGGCCTTCCTTTGAACACCTTCCTCATGCCTAAGTATGCAGGAGTCGACAAGACGAACGGTCTGCCTATGTGGTACAAGGACATCGTGGAGATGGAGGCTGACGGCAAGACCCCTGTCCTTGACGCGAAGGGCAACCCTATCGTCATAGGGCAGACCACCACCACAGAATATTCGGAGGCATCCGACTACCTCTGCGACGACACCACGCCGCTCCTTTACGGAGGTTTCGGAACTTCGTTCACATTCTACGGCGTCGATCTCTCCGCAAGTTTCACCTATTCGATAGGCGGACTCGTATATGACTCCGGTTATGCCAGTTACATGGCTCCTCCCGGCGGCTCGGTAGGTTCAAACTACCACAAGGACCTTCTGAATGCGTGGACTCCGGAGAACCCTGATTCTGACATTCCGCGTTTCGTCTACAACGACCAGAACATAAACGGTTCTTCCGACAGGTTCCTTGTTCCTGCAAGCTATCTCAACTTCCAGAACGCCCAGATTGGATACACCTTCCCTGCAAGGCTCGTCTCCAAGGCCAGGATAAACAGGCTCAGAGTCTATGCAATGTGCGACAATATAGTATATTGGTCCTACCGACAGGGACTCGACCCTCGTCAGAGTTTTTCGGGAAGTTCAAGTGCGGAAAATTATTCACCTGTCAGGACCGTATCCTTCGGCCTCAACCTGACCTTCTAAAAGAGAGGACAAGATATGAAGAACCATACTAAATACATAATCATACTGCTTGCGGCTCTTGCGTCGGCATCCTGCATCAAGGAAGTGCTTCCGGTGGGAGGTTCGCAGACGCAGGCACAGGTGTCGGCCTCCAAGTCAGCCATGCTGTCCATGATCAAGGCTGTTCCTGCCAGCATGACCACATCAGGAACCATAGGATATGCAAGTTCATACGGTGACCACACCGACTTCGGAATCCCCGGCATACACCTCCGTTTCGAGCATATGCTGGAAGATATGGCCACAATGGCGGAAAACCCGTTCTACAACCGTTTCTATGCCTATGACATGAACGAGGCGCAGGGCTATCAGTACACCTACTGCGCCTACTTCTGGGATGCCTACTACACATGGATCCGTCTGGTGAACGACGTCATCCTCTCCATCACTCCCGTGCTGGAGGAAAGCAAGGGCTCGGCTGACGAGGCTTCCCTCAAGGACATCCTCGGCCAGGCCTATGTATATAGGGCGATGTGCTATCTCGACCTTGCCAGACTTTATGAGCCGAAGGTCAATGACTACACCGAGATCCCAGACAACATCCTCGGCCTGACGGTTCCTATCGTGGACGAGAACACCACCATCGAGCAGACGAAGAACAATCCGCGTGTCCCGAGAGAGAAGATGTACAGGTTCATCTTCGCCGACCTGGACAAGGCGCTTGAATATCTTGACGAGTCCGAAAGGACCTTCTCGCGTCCTACCGTCAATTCGGTTTACGGCCTTCTGGCCCGCGCTTATCTGGAACTCGGCTACTCCGAAGATCCAGCCTTCCCTCGTGAAGACATGTTCACCAAGGCATCAGAATATGCCCGCAAGGTCATCGACGAAGGCGGCTTTTCGCCTCTGACCCAGGCCCAGTGGGAAGACCCTGTGAACGGTTTCAATAACGCTGCGGCCAACGATTCATGGATATGGGGCTTCTCCCTTGTGGCGGAGAACCTCAGCAACCTCCTCACCTTCGTCTCGCACATCTCGTCCGAGGCCTCATGGGGATATGCACGCTATGCACAGTTCGGAGTGAGCGCAAGACTCTACGACCAGATTCCGGACACCGATTTCAGAAAGCACTCGTGGCTCGACCCTAAGAAGGAGGAATACTACGCCTACAAGTTCGCGGGTACGGAGGCCGACAAGCAGAAGTTCCTCACCGGAATGCCTGCCGCAAAGGCATATCAGGCTCTGAAGTTCCGTCCGGCGATGGGTGAGTGCTCGGACTTCAACATAGGAAACCCTGCCGACTACTGTCTCATGCGCGTGGAGGAGATGTATTTCATCGAGATGGAGGCCCAGGCCCAACTGAAAGATGTGGATGCGGGAAAGAAACTGCTGAAGGACTTCATGACCACATACAGGGACAAGTCATACAGCAGGAATCCTGTCTCCATGGGGGACTTCCTCACGGAAATGCTCCTTCAGAAGCGCGTGGAGTTCTGGGGCGAGGGAATCCTGCTCTTCGACTACAAGCGTCTCGACATGGGAATCACCAGGGGATATCCGGGCAGCAACCATGCCGGAGTGTTCAAATACAACACTGAAGGACGTTCTCCGCAGTGGAATATCGTCGTCACCAGGGCCGAGTTCCAGTCCAACACTGCCATCAACGACTCCAACAACAACCCTGACCCTTCAGGAACAATAAAACTTGCACAGTAGAGATTATGAAAGTGATGAAAAGAATATCATTCTATATGTCGGTCCTCCTGATGACGCTTGCCGCGGCATCCTGCGACCGTTCTCTGGCGGAAATCGGAGAACCGGACAACGAGGACTGCTACGGGGTCTATTTCCCGAGTCAGAAGGGTACGGGAGATCTTCAGGTCGGCCCAGACGACGCCAAGAGCATGGTGTTCCAGGTCAGGAGACTCAACACCAGAGGCGCAGTCTCCGTGCCAGTGACCATAGAGTCGGAATATCCCGGAATATTCACGGTTTCTGAACTGTATTTCGAGGAAGACGCCCCGACTGCCGAACTTGAAGTATATTTCCCTAACATCAAGCGTGGGATAAAATACGACTGCACAATAAAGGTGGAAGGCAGCGAATATGTGTCAAGTTATTCGCAGAACGCATCCCATCTGAGTTTCACAGTGACCTGCGTGAAGTGGAACAAGGTCATCGGAGACAACGGGGAGACCACCGGACTGTGGAGGGACGGAGTGTTCCCGGAATGGTTCTCGGTGGCGCAGCCTAATCTTGAACAGGCAGTGGAGATATATGAACGCGAGGACATGCCCGGATATTACAGGATCTTCGATGTCTATGGCACGAACTATATGACCCAGATGTTCGGAATGAACGCATCCAGCGTCTGCCTCGAACAGAACTACACCTACATCGACGCCACTGACCCCGAAAAGGTCTGGATTCCGACATTCAGGACAGGAATAGTCATGAGCGCGGATTACGGCGAGATCTCCATAGCATCATATGTCTCTGAGAACAAGGAATTCGATGCTTCCATATCGTCCGTATACGGAACACTCAAGGACGGAATCATCTCCTTCCCGGCCAACTCCCTCCAGATGCATCTTGCGGTTCTCGGCTGGTATCCGTCCAACTCTTACGGCCTTCATAGAATCATCCTTCCGGGATACAGGGCTCTTGATACCGACATATCCGTTTCGGCCGGCATAACCGGAAATGACGGAAGAATCCCTGTCAAGATCGAGTTCGGCTATGACATCAAAAGGGTGAAGTTATATGCCGCGGAAGGTGCTCTGGCAGAGTCCGTGACAGCATCGCTTGCCGAGGAAATCGCGTCAGGCAAGACCAAGGCCACGGAGGAAATGCTCAAGGAGGGCGAGGTGAGTCTCTCCTTTGACAAGACAGGCGAATACACCGTCATCGCAGTGGGACTTGATGCTGCCGGCAGTCTTGTGAACTACGCCTCCGCAACCTTCGGCTACAAGAAGAACGCCTCCGAAAAGGATGTGGAAATCCGGTTCGGACTCATCAGATCCGACAAATATTATCCGTCAGGCATGACCGAGGAAAACTCCCTTGAGATATACATCAGCGGAGAGGATATCAGGAGACTGCATGTGGGCCTCTATGAAAAGGAAAAGTTCGATGCAGACAGGGATCAGTACATCGAGAACCTGACCGCCTCCGAACTCACCGAGACAAGTCTGGCTCTTGTCAACGGCGACGGCCTTTCCCTCGTCCAGAGCGGACTCGTTCCGGGCACCGAGTATGTCCTTGTCGTGAAGGCATACAACGGTTATTCGGAGAAGACGGACTGGGTGGCAGAGAGGACAGGCGGCGAGTGGGACTACAGGCTTGCATTCTACACATCCGATGATGTGGATGCGGATAAGATCATGAACATCTTCGACCGTTCGTCATACTGCGGCACATACAACCTTTACGCTATGGAGGGAACCAGTTCCCGCAGCTGCATAGGAGAGGTGGAGATCACGGAAAGCAAGACTACCTACCAGAGTCAGCAATGCGTCACCGTGAAGGGGCTTTTCCCTCACCTGAGAAAGACCTATGGCGTGAAGGATGACTCGATGGAGTTCTACTATTACAACGGATACATCTGGAACCACACCTTCAACCTCGACTACTTCATCTTTGAAGGCATGTATGTCTATACAAATGCCCTGCTCTACGCAAGCAACGGCTCCGCTTACGGCGGCACAGGCGGACTTGTCGGAGCATTCGTGCAGAAGACAGGCAAGAACGGAGCGAAGCCTTGCATTGCCATGATGGACAGCGGACTCGCTCAGGATGCCGGAATAGACGCGACCTTTGAGGGATTTGCCGTCTTGGGATACGAGGACTCGGAGAACACCGTCGCCCTGGGACTTCTCGACCTTGTGGAAAGCATTGTGCTTGTGCCTAAGGCCGACGATCCGGACCCGATAGTGGCAAAGGACAAGACCACGGAGGAAGACATGGATACTGCCGGACTCAAGATGCTCTATGAGATGTCCAGACAGAAACTCCACATGAACCTCGTGGAGACAGATGAGGGCAGGATGATGAGCCTTATCGACAGGCTTGAGTCTCAGAAGCCGGTCTCCAACCATTTCGATCTCGGAACAGCATACATGCTCTGACAATGAATAAAAACAATCCTGAAATATGACAAAAAGACTATCCATAATATTTTCAGCGGTTCTTCTCCTGCACTTCACCTCATGTGTGCAGGAGGACGGGGTTCTTCCTCAGACAGGCTCTGAGACAGCCTCCGTCAGCAAGGTCGCCAATACCGCGGAAGACGCCATAGAGGGTTCCCTCGTCCTCCTTCTTGAAGAGGATGCTGTGACCCGTCTGGACAGAGGAGAGGAAATCCCGGCCCTGAATGCTGCCTGTGGCACCGCAGGGGCGGTTCTCCGCAGGGCATTCCCTTATTCCGGAACCGAAAGGGAAAGGAAATTCCGAATGCACAGATGGTATGAACTCACCTTCCCTGAGACAGCCGATGTGAGGGAAGTGGCCGAAGCCTTTGCAGCGCTTCCGGAAGTGACAGCCGTCAGGTACAACACCAGAATTGTCCGCCACTTCGACGAAAAGGCCACCGAATGGACGGAAGGCGAGCACAGCATATCACCGGTGCTTCCGTTCAACGACCCGCAACTCATCGACCAGTGGCACTACATAAACAACGGAGACCTCAGTGTCGCCCGCACCGTGAGGACGGGAGCCGACATCAATGTCCGTGACGCCTGGAAACTCTGCACAGGAGACCCGAAGATCATAGTGGCCGTCTGTGACGAAGGAGTGAAGTATGATCATCCGGACCTTGCCGCGAACATGTGGGTGAATGAAGCGGAACTCAAAGGAAAGGAGGGAGTCGATGACGACGGCAACGGATATGTCGATGACATCCACGGCTACAACTTCCTCAGCACATATGATGTTGAGACGGGAGACGGTGTCCTCATGCCTGTCTCATGGGGCAACGACGGAGACACAGGCCACGGAACCCATGTGGCCGGAACCGTGGCGGCTGTCAGCAACAACGGAATAGGTGTCAGCGGAGTCGCCGGAGGTGACGGAACAGAGGGCTCAGGAGTGCGCATCATGACATGCCAGCTCTTCTCCGGAAACGCTTCTGCCGGAACCTTGAACCGTGCCAGGGCATATCACTACGCTGCCGATATGGGAGCAAGCATCATTCAGTGCTCTTTCGGTCAGACCGCAGGAAACATCACCTCGGATGACGACTTCAGCCGTCTCTACAACGAGGAATACGACGCTCTCGAATATTTCCTCTCCCATCCGTCCGCCGACAATCCTGTCGGAGGCAACTTCGCGATCTTCGCGGCCGGAAACGAAGGCTACGAGACATCGGCATACCCTGCGGCACACAAGAGATTCATCTCCGTGTCTGCATTCGGCCCTGACTATCTCCCGACCAACTACACCAACTACGGACCGGGAACCAACATCAGCGCCCCAGGCGGTGACTATGCCATCAACTACTCGTCATCAGAGCCTCAGAGATCCCAGATCCTCTCCACTCTGCCGAAGGAGGTCGGCAACGGCGAATACGGATATATGCAGGGAACGTCGATGGCCTGCCCTCATGTCTCCGGCGTTGTGGCTCTCGGCCTTTCATATGCAAGACAACTCGGCAAGACCTTCACATATGATGAATTCCTTGCCATGATATATTCATCCGTGAACAACATCGACTACTACATCGAGACCTGCAGCAAACTGGTCAACGGAGTGGCGATGGACCTCACACCTTTCTGGCACAACATGGGAACCGGCGCCATAGACGCCTGGAGGCTTCTCATGCAGATAGAGGGAACGCCTAGCCTCACGGTGCAGAAGGGTGCAGACGCCAAGATAGCGCTGGACCAGTATTTCGGCCCGGTCGCATCCAGCCTCACCTACACCAAGGTGACGGTCAGCGACGAGGCGCGCGCCACTCTCGGCATAGTCGGTGACCCGTATGTGAAATACGGAAGACTGTTCATCCGCTGCGAGAACGAAGGCTCTGCAAAGATCAGCGTCTCGGCGATAGCGGGCGGCAGCGAGATTGCGGGACAGGGAAGCGCCACCATGGGAGGAACGGAATTCACCCGTGAAGTCGCCATCCTCTCCCGTCCTGCAGGAGTCTCGGAAAACGGAGGCTGGCTCTAACCCTTTCCTGTCATTTCTTTCGCTGTCGCTCAAGCGGCAAGCCGATTGCGACCGAGCGACTTTTATGTCATTTCGACCGAGCGAAGCGAGTGGAGAAATCTAAAAACAACAAAAAATGAAAAGAACAATATACATACTCACAGCAATAGCCGCCTTCCTTCTGACAGCCTCATGCCAGAAGGCCTCTGACCGTCTTCTGGACAGCCTCACCGGAGACTGGCACTACACAGGCGAGGAAAGCGGCGTGAAGGAGGACATATGGGTGTCCTTTGCGGAGAACGGCACCTTTGAAATGTATCAGAAGATCGGAGAAGGACCGTACTGGCACACTGACGGGGAGTACGCGGTCGATGCGGAGACCGGCATTCTTTCGGGAGTGTACTCCGACAGGTACCCTTGGAAGTATTCCTACAAGATCAAGGTTGACTCAAAGTCCCTGGTCATGACGGCTGTCGAACTGGAAACCTACAGCGTGACCTATGCCCGTGAGGCTGTCCCGTCAGAAGTCGTGGCCAAGGCTCTTCCGCTCACTAAGGCGGAATCCGGAGATCCTGTTGTTTTTGAAGGATATTTGTGATAATTTAACAACATGAAGACAATGGTACAATATAAGACCCCGGAAATTCTCATTCTGCGTTTTGAGACAGAAAGAATCATGTTGTCAACAAGCAATGAATCATATATAGACGGGGGTCAAATAGAATTCTTTGATTATACTAATAAATTATTCTTGAACTATGAAAACGATTAAGCACTACCAAAATTTCTGTAGCGTGGCCGTGATGTTCCTGGTCATGTTACTGCCTCTTTTCACATCATGTTATGATGACTCTGCGCTCAATGAGAAGCTTGAGGCTGTTCAGAACGAAGTGAGCCAGATCAAGACAGATCTTACACAGCTCAAGAGCGACCTTGCAGCGCTCAAGACAGCAGTCGAGAGCAATCTCGCAATCGCTCAGCTCAACCAGCTCCCAGACGGATACGAGCTCGTGTTCTCAGATGGCACCAAGGCTGTGATAAAGAACGGAACATCGTCTGTAGTCGGCGCAAAGGCAGACGAGGACGGTATCTACTACTGGACTCTCAACGGCGAGTGGCTCCTTGATGCGGATGGCAACAAGATCAAGGCCAGTGCTGAAGATGGTGAAGCCGGTCACTCTCCTGAGGTGGCACTTAAACTTGATGAGGACGGATACTACTATTGGACTGTCGATGGCGAGTGGCTTCTCGACCAGGACGGCAAGAAGGTAAGAGCAAACGGTATCGACGGAAATGAACCTACAGTCAAGATGGAGTATTCTCAGTCTTATGACATGTGGGTGTGGATCGTGAACAATAACCGCGTTGTCGATGCAGCAGGCAATCCTGTTCCTGCTCAGGGACCTGCAGGTCTTGACGGAGATGCATTCTTCAAGAGCGTGGAACTCAGCGAGGACGGCACAAAGCTCATCATCACCCTTCTTCCCGAAACAGAGGGCGGCGAGAAAGTCGTTTATGAGATCCCTATGGGTGTGTTCAACATCTCATTTCCCGAAGGAACTTCAGCCAGCGGAGTGACAACAGAGGTGAAGAGGTTCAACTAT
>CAZMNZ010000004.1:30472-32976 GCA_964567765.1 uncultured Muribaculaceae bacterium | reverse complement strand
GACACGCCTCATACATCGCCATTATCTGTCCCTTGGCATCGCAGGTTCCGCGGCCATAGACAGATGTCTCGACTCCCTCCGGTCGCTCGACATGACAAGAAAGTGATGGCCGCTCGACGGAATCAGAAACAGACGGTCTCTCGACAGGACAAGAAAGGAAGTCTGACCCGCAGTGGTCAGAAACTGTCGGAGGAATATACGGCGGCACCGTGTCCAGATGCGTGCAGAAAATCACCTTCGGCTCTCCCCAACTGAACAGGAGATTCTGAGGCACACCCCTACCCTCCGGCACAGACTCCGCCATGGAAGCCACATCGAATCTCTCCACCCGGCACTTCGAAGTAGGCAGCTTCTCCGCAAGGAAATCGGCCAGCTCCCTCTCCCTTCCGGAAGTAGAATCGATATTCAATATGTCCATAAACAGCGATGTATCCATAACCAAATTCCCCAACCTGCAAAAATACATCAAACTCACGACAAAAGCAACCCCTGACCGCTACAACGGCAGAGGCCGGTTCCGCATCGGTCACAAAGATAGAGACTGACCTCCCAGTCATTCGACTTCAGAGATCAGTCTCCATCTTTCCCGACTTCGGTGTCAAGAAGCTTACCGCATGGGAGTCAGTGCGCGTTTCAGCAGCGATTCCATGCAGAGGTTCCAGCTGATGAAGCCGATGAATTTGCCGTTCTCGTCAACCTTGGTAGTTGCCGGAGCAAGTCCTTCTCCGGTCTCGGCATGATAGTTCTCATGCATTGTCTCATGGGTATATACATCATTAAGCATCAGTCTGGCCAGAGGCACCAGAACATCAAGCTGCTGTCTTCTGAAGCCATAAAGTTCCATAGCCTCGACATAGACGCAGGTCGAAGGAGCCCAAAGAGGTCCCTGCCAGTTCGAGAAAGGCCTGATGATATTCCTGTTGTTATATTCCGGATCGGAGACAGAAAGGGTACGCAGGCCGTATAGCGAGAGCATATGCTCCTCAGACAGTAGGTATTTCCTGATCATCTTCCGTCCATCCTCCCTTGGAGCAAGACCGACTGCAAGAGGCCAGAAGCAGGAATAGCTCACCCTCTTGTATAAGGTCTTGAGTTCCCTGTCCATATTGTAGAATATCTTATCTTCATCACACCACAGGTGTTCCATGACAGCCTTGCCCACAGCCTCAGCCTTGGCAGCATAGATGGCTGCATCCTCCTTGTATCCTAAGGCAGCGGCAATGGCCGCCTGTGCCTTGAATTCCTGCATCTGCATCACAGAGCAATCGGTTGCAAGATAGGAACGGCCGTCCTGCTTGAAATAGTTCAGGGCAGGATTGTTGTCTGCACCGCTCTGGAAGGCATTTTCCCAGAAATACAGATTATATGTTGAATCGAGCTGGACGGAGTCGCGGTATGAGAGCACCTTGGTCAGCTTGTCATAATGCGGACGCACCCACTCATAATCTCCAAGAGCTTCACTCGCCCTCTTGACACCCTGGCTGAGGAACGGTTTCATGGCAAATGAGCCATGCATCTTGCGAGGACCTGTCGTGGTCATGCAGCCCACGACATATCCGTTGTCCTCCACTCCGGCAAGGAAGGTCAGGGCCCACCACTTCATATATTCCGGCTTGCCCTTGTCAATGAACCAGCAGCCCATGAAGAAACCGTCCCAGTCCCAAGTCTGCTTATAGAAGCCAGCTGGGATGAGATACGGATACTGGAGATAGCCCTCTGCCGGCTGGATCACCTTGTGGTGAATCCTTTCATATCCCGCAGAAAGTTCCTTATAGACCCTTTCCGCTTCCTCACGCGAGACTTTAGAAGTACACGAGGCCGCAACCGCAGCCAAAAGAACTGCAAAGAATAACTTTTTCATTTCAAATGGATCAATAGTATTTATAACCTGCCTTACGCATATCCTTCAGATTCTTGAACGGATGAGGTGGATTGAGGTATTTAGCCATGAAGTCATAGGTCTTCAGACGGATCTCGCAAGCCTCCATCGTATCGATCCTGTCGAACTGATGGGCTCCGTCCATACGGGGATAGACCTTATACACGAACTCCTTGCCTGCTGCCTCCAAAGCGTCCGCCATGCGCTGCACCTCGGTCCAGCTGACATCGTCGTCATTGAGACAGGTCGTCATCATCAGAGGAGTCTTAAGACGGTCGGCATAGCTCACAGGAGAGCGACGGGCATATTCGGCAGGATTCTCATGCGGAAGTTCACCCACATGATATTTCGCAGAAAATTCATTCTTGTAGTCAGGGGCCTGGTATTCAAGACGATATGCAACATCAGTCACAGGAACACCGGCAAAGGCACAGGTGTATCTCTCCGGCCACTGGCAGATGTTCATCAGGGTTGTCATGCCACCGTGGCTCCAGCCCATTATGCCAACGCGGCTCTCGTCCACCACCTCATAGCTTTCCACCATATAATCTCTCGCGATGCGTACATCCTCATTCTCAAGCCCGCCATAGTCTATGGCCTCGTAAAATCCCTTTCCATAGCCGGT
>CAZMNZ010000004.1:0-30462 GCA_964567765.1 uncultured Muribaculaceae bacterium | reverse complement strand
TAGATCCACGATAGTCAGGCGCCACGACTATATAGCCCTGGGCCACCAGCTCTCTGAGGAAATGGATGAAGGTGGTTCCGAACGTTCCGTGAATGCCGCCATGATTCAGGACCATGAGCGGATATTTCTTGTTCTGTTTCACTTCATTAGGGAAAAACACATATGCCCAGAACTGGATTCCGTTATTCCTGAGAGAGTCGAGGAATTCGCATCTATCTTCAGGAAGGACCCTTTTTGCAGGGCCTATCAGGCGTACCTTGTCAACATATGCGACATCCGACATGCGCTGGAAGATCATATCCTCATAATGCCCCTTCATCACTTGATGATGAGCATGATTCTGCGCAGCAGCTGATGCCCCGAGGAGCATCAGCATTCCGCACAGCATCGATAACTTACGTAAAATATTCATATGATGTTATTGATTTTCTTCACTTGCTTTTACGAGGGTGAAACGCTCTGCGGATGAGCTGTCTGTAAGTCCCAGAATAGTCTTGATGCAGGTCGCATCTGCTGCGAAAGCATCATATTGGTCATCCGGTACAACAATGACTCCACCAGTAACATTCTCAAAAGCCTTGAAGTCCTCGCCGACATCTGTTGTACTTCCACTGGCCGGAGGTGTTCCCTTGAAAACTATACGACTCAGATTGAATGCACGGATAGCCCACTGAGAGTCAAACTTCACATTATCGCCCTCAATGACAAGAGAAGTCAATCTGGCGTTTGTATCAAACATATATGATTCCACATAGGTACAGTCCGGACCGATTGTAATGGTCAACGGCTTGTCGGCATTGTTCCATTCCGATGAGGTATATCCTGTCCATCTGTTCGGGAATATCCTTCCTTCACATTTAGCAGATATCGTAGGATTGAAATAAACCTCAGTGACATCCGCCAGATATGAGAATGCATACGCGCCCACATACGTCACACCTGAAGGGATATCAACAGTCTCAAGGCCAGAGGCTGCAAAAGCGTATTTGTTGATCTTAGCTATACCTGTGAAAGACACCTCCCGCAACTCCTGACAAGCCGCAAACGCATATTCTGCGATTTCCGTCACATTGGAAGGGAACCTGATGGACCTGATCCTGCTGCTGCCCGGCGTCGTCACAGGAGAATCCGAATTGACAACCACTGTTCCTCCAAAGACATTAGGAAAGACTGCCGAAGCATATTTTGCTGCGCTCAGATCGAGTGCGACTGGAGCGGACTGAGATGCAACCGCTGTCTTGATTGCGGCGACATCTCCTCCCGAGAGGGCATAGTCGGCACCGGTCCTGACATACAGAGATGTGAATGATGACGGCATTTGAGAGGTCCAGCTGCTGCCGTTGTCCGAATATTCGATCTGCGGCTTAGGATCCTCCGGCTGGCTTCCTTCTTCACAGAAAGCATATCCGTATGTGGTAACCAGAGCCGAATAGCACTTGGCGACATTGTCTGTAGCATCAACAAGCAGGGCGTTGAACCTGTCGAGCGTTCCGACAGGAACGATGATGAACTTGTTGCCGGAAACCGAATTTCCGAGATTGGCCATATCAGTCCAATATACAAGACCCTGGGTGCTCTTGACAACAATCTCCTTGAGATAGCCGACTTCCTTGACGGCATGGTTTCCATACTGCCTGCTGTCAGCACCTGCATACTCGAATATAAGCTTGGTAAGGTTGGCGTTATAGTCGAATGCGTGTCGTGGGATGCAGGTATCAGGGCCGACCGTCACCACCAGATCGTTAGTGTGATTGTCCTTATATGCCTGATCGAAGGCAAAGAGATAGTAATCGACTCGTGTCGCTGAGGACCTGTCCGCCAGTTTAGGATCGGTAGAGTTGAAATAGACTTCCTGCAGGTCGAAGCAGTTGGCAAAGGCCCTTGCTCCAACGGCTGTAACGGTCTTGTCTATACGCAGTGTCCTGACAGCCGTGAACTCGAATGCATTGTCTCCATAGCCTATGATCTTCGAAAGATCGACATCGCTCAGAGCCTCGCAATACTGGAAGGCATAGTCGTCGACACGATTGATGTTGGATGGGAAGCGGATGGACTGGAGTTTCGTATCAGGTGCATCTTCCGTTCCGTTGAAGACTGCCGGGAATGTCTTGCTTTCGAAATCAGCTGCGCTGAAATCAAGGGTTACAGGGCCGTTCTGGCTGTCCAAGGCAGCCTTGATGGACTGGAGGGTTTCCAAAGTGCTTCCTCCTGAGACATAGAGCTTCGAGAATGTCTGAGGGATGGCATCCTGCCAGGTCTGACCATCTGTAGAGTACTTAGTCGCAGAAGGAACATACGGAGCAGGGAAATTCTCGGACATATCCACAGCCACCCTGTTGACATGACCTGGAGTAAGCTTGAGAGTCTTACCCGAGATGTCCATGATATAGGAGTTCCTGTCTGTATTGATGAGAAGCTGAGCTCCCTCCGGTAACACGATCTCACCCTTAGGTACCAGAGCCATATACAGCTTCGCACCGTTCTCCCGTGTCTTGTCGGAAAGGGTCACTCCCTCCTCGAGATTCACGGTGATCGTCTGATCGGCAGAAATTCCGGCTCCGAAAGTCATGATGCCGGCACGGCTGGTGGTGACACCTTCCTTCAAGGCATGATCCACGATATAGTAGCAATATCCTGCCAGCTTCTCTGTCTTTCCCTTGAGGACAATGGATTTCAGCACATCAGTCGGCTCCATACCGAGAGCCTTTCCGAATATGTTGAAGCAGACTATGGAACTTGCCCAGCGAAGTTCCTTGCCGTCAAGGAAGATATCATTGCCGGTCGCGACCACATCAGTCATCTCAAGAGGGGTGAAGAGAGTGATGTTGGCTCCGTCAAGCACTCCGGCCTTCTGCTGGGTCTGGACATAGTTGCCGTCTGCATCATTCCTTCCTCCCACCTGCATTCCTATCTGGTATGTCGTACCGTCTCCATCGTTGTTGCGACGGTAATGATGGTTGGGATTATATGGATATACGGCTCCGCGGACACCATAGATTCCGAATGAACCCATATCCACAAGGCCATCGAACACTCCCGGCTCCACTGCCATAAGGCGCGCGGAAATGGAATTGTTCGCTGTTCTGTCCTCGTCACCTTTTCGGCTCGTTTCGTTACCGATTATGAGCGAGATGGAATCCGTCTGCTCCCATACAAGCTGGCCGCCGTCTCCATCAAAGGTCACCTTTGACACAGGAGGCACATCAGCTGAGAGGGTGACGCTCACCTTCTGGGCTAGAGCCTCGGCAGAGGAATCCAGTTCGTTACGCACACATCCGGTCAGGACGACGGTGAGTGCCAATACGATCATCAGTTTGATATTCTTCATATGGGTCTTTTATTTTTCGTTCTTCATTACGAGGCGCACATGATAGCCGCCTCCCTTTGCGCTCTCATTGAACAGAGGGACATAATTGCCGTCTATCAGATACAGCATAGGAACCGAGTGGGTCGAAGCGGCAAAGACATAGTCCTTTGTCATGTAATAAATCTTCTTGTCCCTGTATCCTCCGTTGGCCGCTACTGCATATCCGGATGCAGAAAATCCGGTAAGGTCGTCGCCTGACGCGCAGATCGTCCTGGTGAGGATCTTCTGTTTTTCCGCACTGGTAAGATGCTTCTGCTGAACGAGATAGTTGATCATCAGCGAGAAATCCGACTCTGAAGGGACCTCCCATCCTTCCGGAGCGAGAGCGTCGTTCTGCGGCACCGAAACTGACGTCATGCCGGAGAAATCCAGTCCATTGTGTGCACCGACTACCGTAGGGAATGTGTATGCACATACGAAATCCGTAACGGTGTTGACCTCAGCCTGATCTCCGAAGTAGCGGGTGCTTCCATTCATCTTCAGAACCATCGGCTTGAGCACATTTGCAGTAAGATTCTCCTCCCAGCTGCCAGTTCCGTCTGTAATATAGCGGAAAGCCGGATACGGAATCTCAGTTCCGTCATTGAAGCGGAGCGTTCTCAGATCCGACTTGGTCCAGTACTGTCCTCCGATCTTGACCACCGCATACTCGCAGACCTCGTCAGGCTTGCCTGCTGCACTCCTCACATCCTTAAGGATGAGAGGCACGGGGACAGCATGTACGGCAATCCGGCTGTCGGCGTCGCTCAAAGGCTTGATCCTTGCTGCAGTGGCACCTCTCGGCACATAGACCTCCGCCGCTGGGGCTGAGAGCTCTCCTGCCGCATAATGCGCCAGCATATCCGAACCCGGCACATTGATATTTATGTCGGAAGTCCAGACGACAGTGCCGCCGTTCTCCACGACGATTCCCTTGGAGTAGTTGACCTCACCGTCCAGCACCGGATACACCACAGTGTAGGTGCTGTCCACATTGTAGTCATACTTGTAAAGGTACTCACGGGCCACGCGGGCGACATGCTGCCCGTTCTGCTCATCTAGCATGTCATAGACAGGATATGTCGCAAAATCAAGAGTATCCACCTTGATCACATACGGAAGCCCCGACATAGGGACCTGAGTCACGACAGCCGAAGCCTTGAAAAGTCCGGACTCGATGAAAAGCGAGTCGCTTCTGCTCTCCGTTTCCGACGGATTGGCCTGGGCAACAAGCCTGAGCTTTCCGTCAGAGACACTGAAGTCAGAAAGCCAGTCAGCCTTAGTGGTGACAACTAGATCCTTGGTCATGAGGTTGGTCCTGACCGGTATATCGTATTCACCGTCAGCGGCATCTATGAGGTTGTCAGCCACGGCAAAATCCAGATACTTGATGAAGTCCTGACGGACGGTCAGACGTACAGAAGTTCCGGCACCCCTGAGATCGACATGCGAGACTCTCTCCGCATCGCCCTCATTTGCCGACACCTTGACCTGCAGCTTGCCGTTCTTCTCATATGCGATGATCCAAGTGTCTGTGGTAGGAGTCGTAACAAACCAATCCTCACCCTTGACCTCGACATCAAAGGTCTGTTTCTCTCCCGTGAGCCACACACCTGCACTGTCTGAATAGTTTTCAGCGTGAACTTCACCGAATTCCGGTGCAATCATCTCCTTTTCACACGAGCAGAGAGCTGCAACGGCAACTGCAATGAATATAATGTATCTCTTCATATGTCTTACTCCTTATTTCTTACATGATCCAATCGTTTTCATTGTCATCCCATGTCGTTTCAGGAAGATCCGAAGGATCGTTGACATGAGGAGGGATGTACTTGTTTTCCTGCAGGATCACTATCCTCTTCTCATTCTCTCCGATGCAGACATCGACATATGTCTGACGGAGAGCATCTCCGGTGTTGTCCGCTGCAGTAACCGTGAGGACATCACCTTCCTGGTCATATGTGCACCACGCGTCATCCAGGAAGCACTTTATCGTCCAGGCATTGCTGGTGGCATCATGAACCACCTTCACATCAACGGACACCTTCTCCCATCCGAGGAAGAGAGAATCGGAGCGCCACTGCTCCGCATCGCTTTCCAGCGTAAATCTGTTGTCCGGCTTGATGACATCCTTTTCATCAGAGCATGATATAGCGGCCACAACTGCTGCCGCAGCTATCAAGAAATATCTTAAGTATCTCATAGTCATATTTATTCCTCCTCCTGTTCTGTTGCAAGATACCATGCCGAATAGCCTGGGTTCTGCTGGTTACGGATTGCCGGATTGGCATTGAGCTCAGCCAACGGAATCGGATACACCGTCTTTGTAGAAGGGAAGGATATATCTCCGTTGGATGTGATGGATTCTATGATCTGGCGGCCTGTGATCTTGCGGCCGTTACGAGCCCAGTCCCAATAGGTCTGACCCTCGAATATGAACTCCCTGCGTCTTTCGTCGAGGATATCCTCCACAAGGCCGGCAGAAGCCTCCGCCTTTCTACGGGCTACAGTCACACGTGAAAGATATTCATTCGCAAGGACCACATTGCCCATCTTGAAATATGCCTCGGACATGTTGAGGTATATCTCGGGAAGACGGATGACAGGAATGTTGTGAACGAAGTGATAAGGATCTCCCACATACTTCCTAATGGCCTTGTAGTCCGTTCCAGGCACACCAAGGTCGCAGATCAGGTAGGTTCTGACATCTATTTCACCATACTTGGTGAGGTTCTCATAGCCCATGGTCGAGCTGCCGGAAGTGAGGCCGAGCTTCGCATAGCCGATATTTTCCTTCACGGTGCCGTCCTCAGGGAGCCCCGGAGCCTGATAGGTGAGCTTTCGTGCCCAGTAGTTGATCGAATTGGCTCCCAGATTGTCGTCCTGAGAGTATTTAAGTTCCCAGATAGACTCGCTGTTGAACGGCTTGTAGTACTGAGCCGCCCAGTTATCATGGGAAATGAGGCCGTAATTGGATTCGTACTTGCTCATCCATTCCTTGCCGAGCTCGACGACGGAAAGATAATCCTCCATGAAGAGAGCCACGCGTGTGCGAAGGCCGAGGACTGCAGCCGCATTGATGCGTCCCTGCTCCGACGCCATGCCGTCAAGCATGCTGTAGGCCTTTTCAAGCTGTTCGCAGACATAATTCCAGGACTCGTCTGCCGTCGCACGTTTCACCCTGTAGTCAAGGATGTTGAATCCCATCTCCATATTCTCCACGATAGGGACTCCCCAGCAATAGTACTCGGTGTTGGCGATCACGGTAGTGCCTGAATCGTCATAAAGGGCCGGATCTGTAGGCGGCACCTTGTAGGCAGAGCCCCATGAGCAGGAGAACTTAGGCGGATGCGAGAACAGTCTGAGAAGGTCGAAATAGGCAAGTCCCCTCAGGGCATAAGCCTCTCCTTTGATCCGACGGAGAGCGGAGATGTCACCGGTGACATCATCAATGGAGTCTATTATGATGGTGGTGTTTCTGATCACATTGTAGATGGTCTTCCAGGCATTGAAAGCATTGCCGTTCAGACGCGAACCCTCTCCGTAGCGGTTCTCGACGCGGAAGGCATATCCGCCTCCCACAGACCTCTGGAAGAAGTCCGGGCCCTTGCAGGCTTCGTACAGATAGAGGACTCCTCCATAATAGTATCTTGACTGAAGGTCATCATAACAGCCTATCAGCAGTTTCTCGAGACCTTCCTGCGTGTCGAGCACATAGGTGTCAGGAAGAGCCTTGTATGAAATCTTGTCAAGCAGTCCTCTCTCACATCCGGAAGACAGCAGGGCCACCGCACATATAATTATAATGTATATAAACTTTCTCATGATCTTGACGGATTAGAAACGGATATACAATGACATGGTGTAGGTCGTCGAGGTCGGATATCTGTCCGAATGACGGTATCCCGATATCGAGGTCTCAGGGTCGTAGTCCGGAACCGCACAGAACACATATGGATTCTCCACCTGGATTCCGATGGCGGCGAAATCCATTCCGAGCTTACGGTAGAAGCTTGGATGCACCCTGTAACGGAACTTGAGACTCTTGATCTTGAGGTAGTCTCCCTTGTAGAGGAAACGGGTCACTGCAGTGTTGATGCTGGAGTTGTTCATTCGCAGAGGAGACGAAGCATTCGGATTGTCCGGATTCCATCTGTCGAGCTGAAGTCTCGCCACACCGTTGTTGCTTGAGCCGTCGCTGACGGCTGTCGCGCTGTAGAGCCAATGTCCTAGTCCATATGTAAGGAGGACATCGAGCTCGAACCTCCACCATGAAAGGTGGCTGGTGATACCTCCCGTGATCTTAGGAACACCCTGTCTGTCAGTGATATATGGAGACTGTGCCGTTGAGGTCGAGAGATAACGCTGTCCGTTCTCATCATAGTTCACATAGAGAAGTGATCCCGAATCCGGATCGACTCCTTCAGTCTCGCGGACATACCATGTATGCACATTGACTCCATTTGCGACAATCTGCCTTCCACCTCCGTCAAGGTACTCGAGATCAAGCCCGTAGTACTTTGAGCTGAACTTCGCAAAATTGACACTGAGGTCCCACACCCATCTGTTGCGGTTGATGACATTATACTTGGCTGTGATCTCGATACCACGGTTCATGATACCGGCACCATCACTGTTCATGAGCATCTTGTCATAACCGGACGCCGCTGAGGTGCGCTTCCATTCAAGGAGGTTCGAAGATTTTCTCTCATAGTATTCGATTCCCAGATCGAGTCTGTTACGGAAGAATGTACCGTCAATACCTATGTTCCATATCTCATTGCCTTCCCAGGTGAGTTCCGGACGATAGCGATAGTTGGATATCACGCCATGGAGATCGTTGTAGCGCACGCTCTGGAAAAGGTTCTGCCAGTAGGTATATTCGCTCGGCTGATTACCGTTGATACCGTAGCTTCCCTTGAGCTTGAGCTGTGAGACATAGCGTCTTGAACGGGCCATGAACTTCTCCTTGGCAATGTCCCATCCTCCTGACACCGACCAGAACTGTCCCATCCTGTAGTCAGGGGCGAAACGCGAAGACCAGTCAAGTCTGTATGAGGCACCGATGAGATATCTGCTCTTGTAATTGTAGTCAGCCTTGGAGATGAACGAGCAGAGTCCGTATTCATATCCCTCGCCGCTGAACGACCTGACTACCGAAGCGTTGTTGGCGTAGCGGTAGTCATCCTGGCCGAATCCTGCCACAGTAAATGTGCTCACCTCATATTTCATATCCTCGCCTTCAAAGGCTACAGCGGCATTGAGATTATGTCCCTGCCTCCATGCCTTGTCGAAAAGCAGCGTATTGGTAGTCACCAGCTTTCTTCTATGGACATTTCGGGTCATGAGCTGACCGTCCACGAGCAGACCGCTTCCGAAGTCCTTGTCGTCATAGACATTTCTGCGGAAGTTGTAGTAGTAGATGGAGTTCATGGAAGTGAAGCTCAGCCAGTCTGTGAAGCGGAACTTGACATCTCCGGTCACCGTGATGCTCACCTGAGGACGCTGGTTGGTGTTCTCGTAAGCATTAGCCAGAGGGTTATGGGTTCCGTTCAGAAGGTTGTCCGGGAATGCAAAGTTATATGATCCGTCTTCAAGACGCGAAGGGACCACGGACGGCAGCACGGTAGCGGCATAGGTAGGAGCAGCATAGAGGCTTCCGCCTACGAGCGGGCCGTTCTGGTCGGTATATGCCAGATATGAATTGATGCCCCAGCTGAAGAAACGGCTCGGAGCATCCTGGCGCAGACGCATCCTGAGAGTATAACGCTCCAGCTCGGAATTGATCACGGTTCCCTGCTGGTTATAGTATTCCATGGAGGTGTAGTAGCTCACGGACTGGAATCCGCCCCTCATGGTCACTGATGTGCTTGCAAATGGTGCGACACGAGTGATCTCCTTGAACCAGTTGGTGTTCGGGAGCTTGTCGTAATCGTCTCCGAAATAGTCATAGTATGTGTATCCGCCGTTAGGCGTAGGCATCATGTATTTCGTATTGAAGGCATCCTGAGCCTGCTTCTGCCACTCATAGAAGTTCATGCCCTCGAACGTGTAACCGCTCTTGTTCCCGTACAGTCCCTTGAGTTCCTCCACGAGTCTCTCTCTCTGGATGGTGCTGTTGGTCGTGTATTGGGCGATCTGGTCGTTGAGCATGCGGTTCATCTGTCCTTCCACCCAAAGTTCGGCATATTCGCGGCCGGTGGTCATCTCCGGCATGTCGGTCATATATGCGAAACCACCCTGCACATTGATGTCAATCCTCATCTTCTCGCCTGCCTTTCCTTCCTTGGTGGTGATGACGATCACGCCGTTCGCACCACGGGAACCATAAAGAGACGCAGATGCCGCATCCTTGAGGACGGTCACCGAAGCGATGTCGGACGGATTCAGGGTAGCCAGAGGGTTCGAAGCCGAGTTTTCGGATCCGGAGACATTGTCAAGGTCCCATGCGACACCGTCCACCACATAAAGCGGCTGATTGTTTCCCTCTATGGAACCGAAACCGCGAAGGATGAGCTGGCCTGCCTCACCAGGCTGTCCCGATGCATTCGTGAGGGCACCCACGACATTTCCACGGAACGCCTCATCGATGGAGCCGATCGGGCGGTCCTCCAATGTGGATGAAGACATCGTCACTGCCGAACCTGTGTAGGATTCCTTTGTGATGTTGCCATATCCGGTGACCACGACCTCATCAATGGCGATAGCCTCCTCTTCCAGGGTGATGTTCATGGACTTCCTTCCGTTGACAGGGACAACCCTGGTCTTCATTCCGAAGAACATGACCTCTATCGAAGCATCTTCCGGAAGGGTCATGGTAAAGTCTCCCGCTTCATTGGCAATCGCGACATTCGAGGGAGTATCCGTCTGAACGACTGTCGCACCGGCAAGTGCCAGACCGGCCTTGTCCTGGACATGGCCCTTGATCTCCATCTTGCGGCCCACAGGCTTGCTTACCGCCTGCGGTGCGGTCTGCTCGACAGCCTCGGAGCCGTCACCACCCTTATCACTCTGAGTGTCACCGGCTGTTTCCGGTGCTGTTTCAGTTGCAGTTTCAGACGCTGCTGCCATCCGCTTGAGGGTAATCACATTATCCTTCAAGGTATATTCTATGTCGGAACCCTTGAGGACATGGTCCAGAACCTCCTTGACAGAAACATCCTGCATATTCAGGGACGGCACCTTTACAGATGCGGCATCAGAACTGCTGATTATGAACTTGAGATCAGCTTTGGACTCTATGGCCCACAGGATATCGTGAAGAGTGACATCCTTCAGGTCTATGGAGACCTTTTGTGACAATTGCTGCTGAGCCATTACGGGAAAAACGGCCAGCAGCATTGCGGCAAACAATGCCACACAATGTCTATTCAACAATTTCATCGGTCAGTATTTTAATAATAGGTAATATCAATTGGAAGATACCCGGACGGTGCCGTCTTCATACAGCAGATGCGCGTCGCACACATTCTCTATGAGATTGAGTACCTTGGAGGCATCATTGTACTTGGGAATCCTGAGCAGCAGGCGTACATCCTTGATCTCCTCGCACTCGAACTTCACGGAAAATCCGTAGATCACGCCGAGTTTCTCAAGAATGTCCTCAAGCCGGTCATCCATGAAGGTCAGCATCGTCTGCACGACCTTTCCGGTCGCGGTATCATACACCACATCCTCCGAAGGATAGACCAGCACCGGTGCATGCCCCTCACATCCAAGTTCGATGCGTCCTTCATCCAGAGTCACCCTCACACGGGTGTCAGACAGCGAGGTAGCCATGAACTTTGTTCCTGTCACCTTTATATATCCGCCTGAAGTCTCGATTACGAAAGGGCGCTCAGGGGAGCTCTCCACCTCGAAATATGCCGAGCCCTCCATCCTGACTTTCCTCACATCGTCCCCGAAAGATTCGGGACAAATTATACGGCTTCCGCCTGTCGGGGTCACCTTTGTGCCGTCCTCTAGAAGAATCTGACCTACTTCCGCATAGATGCGGGGCTCGGTGGACAACTCCTCCTTCACTTTATTGAAGACAATGGACATCGGCAACGCGACCAACACTGATGCCAGCAGGGCATATCCTGAGATCCTCCCGATCCTTCTGCGCCTGACCCTCTTTCGGAAATCTCTCCACAAGGCATCCAGTTCCTCGATTCTATTTTCAACCATCTTTTTTTAAAATTTTCATAATAAATACGGATTGGATACCGTTCAGGGTGATTGAACCGGATAGATGTGCGGTCGGTCACCCTTAGGAGAACGCAAATCGTTTAAAGAATAATTCCGATACGGAAACGACATAATCAAAGTAAAATTGCATATGAACCACTTTACACGCAGAGGATTCCTCAAGACATCAGCAGCATTGGCAGCAGTGGCCGCCTCGTCGCAGATCATCACATCATGCAATCCGGCCAACACAAGAACAGTCGGAAAGGGAGGCAAGATGGTCCTGAAGTACACGCCATATCTCAATGAACTGGCACACACATTCACCATATCCGGCTTTTCGCGCAACACGACACCGACCATCTTAGTGGAGATCCACTACGAAGGCTATGTAGGATACGGAGAGTCCGCTCTTCCTCCATATATGACCGGACAGACCGTGGAGACTGCGTCACGCTTCTTCGAGAAGGTTGACCTCTCGCAGTTCTCGTCTCCGTTCCTGATCGACGACATCCTCACATATGTTGACAACATCGAGGAAGGAATGTCGTGTGCAAAGTGCGGTATAGACATCGCCCTGCACGACCTCGTGGGAAAACTCCTCAACGCTCCTTTATACAACATCTGGGGCTACAACCCTGAAAAGTCGCCATGTACATCCTACACCATCGGCATGGACACGAAGGAGGTGATCATCCAGAAGACTCTTGAGGCCGAGCCTTACAAGATCCTCAAGGTGAAGCTCGGTTCGACAGAAGAAAACGACAAGATGATCGTCAGCACAATCCGCGAAGTGACAGACAAGCCGATCGTCGTGGATGCGAATCAGGGCTGGAAGGACAAGCACTATGCCCTCGAAATGATCAACTGGCTTGCAGAAAGGGGCATCCAGATGATTGAGCAGCCTATGCCTAAGAACGTATATGATGACATGGCATGGGTGACCGAACGCAGTCCGCTTCCGACATACGGAGACGAATCATGCCAGAGGCTTTCTGACGTGACAAAGCTCCACGGAGTATTTGACGGAATCAACATGAAGCTCATCAAGTGCACCGGTCTGCGCGAAGCGAACAAGATGATCGTGACAGCACGCGCCCTCGGCATGAACGTGATGATCGGCTGCACCACAGAGACATCATGCGCCTGCTCCGCAGCCGCTCAGATCACCCCTATGGTGGACTTCGCGGACATAGACGGAAACCTCCTCATTTCCAACGACCCGTTCACCGGAATGAAGATCGTGGACGGAAAGATCACACTGACCGATCTGCCTGGCATAGGCGTATCTAAACTTTAATTGACCTGATGAAATACCTAAAATCATTGCTCATAATATTTGCCGCCACTATCCTCATTTCTTGCAGCGAGGATAGTGGTTCATTGTCCGGGGGCAGCGACAAGAGCTACATCTATCCGGAAGACGGGACCGACTGGACCGTGGCAGACCCGGCAAAATACCAGTTTGACGAGACAAAGCTCGAAGCCATCACCGACTATGTCAGCACCACTGACCTGACATGCATGCTGGTGATCGCCGGCGGCGAGCAGATATATAAATATGGCTATGCTACAGAAGTAAGCTATATCGCGTCCTGCCGCAAAAGCGTGCTGGCCATGGTGTATGGAAAATATGTCGAGGACGGCACCATAAACATGTACCAGACTGTGGAAGAACTCATAGCCGAGGGAATTCCCGAAGATGTGGGAGGACTGTATGATTCCGAGAAGGAGGCCACCGTGCTGGATCTTATGACCTGCCGTTCCGGAGTGTATCATCCGGCATCCAACGCCGGCGACAGCAGCAACAAGCCTGAGAGGGGTACCAAGCGTCACGGCACCTACTATGTGTATAACAACTGGGACTTCAACCTCGCAGGCACCGTCCTGGAGCACAAGGTCAAGGGATCGTTCTTCGGCAAGGAGATATATGACATCATCCAGTCCGACCTGGCTCAGCCTATCGGAATGGCGGATTGGGATATCGGAAGACAGAAATATGGCGGAAACTGGAAGGTGTCGGAAAACGGCCAGGAGCCGGTATCCTACTATCCGGCCTACCATATATATATATCCACAAGAGACATGGCACGAATCGGCTACCTCATGCTCCGCAAGGGACAGTGGAAAGACAAGCAGGTGATCTCGGAGAAATGGGTGGAGAAGATCGTGACTCCGTACAGCGACTTCAACGAGGTCAACCCAAGCGGCAGCGGCCAGTTCTGCTACGGATACATGTGGTGGATATTTGACCAGCACTACTACCAGGACAACCCAGCGTTCGAAGGGGCATATATGGCAAGAGGAGCAGGTGGACAGTTCATCCTCGTCATGCCTAAGCTGGATATCGTGGTGGCATGGAAGACCAACACTTCAGGCGGAAAGAGCACAGGCATATCCAACTTCTGGAAAGCGATGGCGTGCCTTCTTGACGCCTACACCGGAAACATTGAAGCCAATGATACGGACTTTCAGGTCAATGACGGACTTGACGGGACCGATGACCTTTAAAGAAAAGACAAAATGAACAAGACACTGAAGACTTTGACGCTCGTCCTGGCTGCGGGACTCGTCGCACTCACATCACAGGCACAGACACTGTATCCCACATCGGAAGGCTGGGAGACTGCAACACCAGAAGAGATGGGCTACAGCCAGGAAAAGTTAGAAGCCGCGAAGAAGCACATCATCAACAAGACCCATGGCACCGGAGCATGCATCGTCGTGGGCGGAAAGATGATATTCAAGTATGGATATCTCGACAGACTTAGCTACATCGCATCCTGCCGCAAGAGCATCCTTTCAATGATGTACGGCAAATATGTCGAGAACGGAACCGTCGATCTCAACAAGACTGTCGCTGAACTTGGTCTCGATGACCATCAGGGACTTACCGATACAGAAAAGGAGGCGACCGTCAACGACCTGATTACAGCCAGGTCCGGAATCTATCACCCAGCTTCCAACGGAGGCGACAGCAAGAACAAGCCGGAGAGAGGGACATACAGGCGCGGAGAGCACTACCTCTACAACAACTGGGACTTCAACGCTGCAGGAGAAGCCTTCGAGATCATGACAGGAAAGAATATCTATGACGCATTCGGGGAAGATATCGCCGGTCCTATCGGGATGGAGGACTGGGACCGCGAGGCTCAGAAGAAGACAGGAGACACTACTGTGTCACGCTTCCCTGCCTACCACTTCCATTTCTCAACACGCGACATGGCCCGCATCGGTTACCTGATGCTCAACAAGGGAAGATGGGAGGACAAGCAGATCATCCCGGAGGACTGGGTGAAGAAGACCACCTCCGTGGTTTCGACCTACGAGGAGGTAAAGAGCAAGGACCGTTTCAGCTACGGCTACATGTGGTGGCTGTTCGACGAAAGCGCGCCTAAGTTCAGGGAGGAGTACAGAGGAGCATATATGGCATGGGGAGCCATGGGACAGTATATAGCTGTCATTCCGGCTCTCGACATGGTCGTGGCCTTCAAGACAGACAGGCGTTACGGCCGCAAGACAAAACCGGATGCTTTCCTTGAGCTCCTTGACATGATTGTAACATCGAAGAACAACTGATACAATGAAACGACTGTCATATATTCTCGCAATGCTGATTCTCGCCGGGATCATCATGCCGGCATCCGATCTCAACGCGGCCAGGAAACCTAAGAAGAATGCGGCACAGGAGTACATATACCCGGGTCCGGACGGATGGAACGAGGCAGAACCTGAAAAATACGGGTTCGACTCCGAAAAATTCGAGGAGGCCCGCACGGTGTTCATCGAGGAATCGAGGGTGACCGGAGTGGTCGCCATCTGCGGCGGTGAGATGATCTTCCAATACGGAGACATCGAAGAACTCAGCTATCTCGCCTCGTGTCGTAAGAGCGTGCTTTCCATGCTCTACGGCAAATATGTTGACAACGGCACCATCGACCTCAACAAGACAATCGGAGACCTCGGCATCGACGATGTGGAAGGTCTGCTCCCTATCGAGAAGACGGCCACTGTGCAGCACCTGATACAGTCCCGTTCGGGAGTCTATCATCCGGCATCCAATCCGGGCTCCGCATCAGGAATGCCGGACCGCGGAACCATCAGGCCGGGTTCAAAGTTCCACTACAACAACTGGGACTTCAATGCTGCCGGAACAGCATTCGAGATAATGACCGGAAAGGACATATATGATGCAGTTGGCGAGGACCTCGCCATTCCTATCGAGATGCAGGACTGGGACCGTCAGGCCCAGCGTCCCGGAGGAAACAGGATATATTCGCAGCACAGAGCCTACCACTTCTACTTTTCCACAAGAGACATGGCCCGCATCGGCTACCTGATGCTCCGTAACGGAAAATGGAAGGACACCCAGGTGATTCCTGAGTGGTGGGTGAAGGAATCGACATCTCCGTTCTCCCCATACAGCGAGATGTCCAATGACTACAAGAACCTCAAGCAGAAATACAGCTACGGCTACATGTGGTGGCTGTTCGATGAGGAGTGTCCGTACAACGACTGGCAGTACCACGGCGGATACACCGCTCTCGGAGCGATGGGACAGTGGATCATGGTTCTTCCTGCCGTAGATATGGTGATAGCGGTCAAGACCAATGCGGCTTACGGTCGCCATGGCGGCGGAACGGGGGTGGAGAAGGCCATCGACATCATGGTTCATGCAAAAATGAAGAAAAATAAGAAATGAAGATACGACCTGGACTCCTATGCATGCTCATGTGTGCACTTCCGGCCGTCCTGTCATGCGACAAATCAGACGAAGGCTCGTCTGAAATGCCCGGACAGGATGTCCGCTTTTACATAGAGACGGAATACCCCGGACAGGGAGACACGAAAGTGGAGCTCGGTAACAAGGCTTTGTCCTGGACAGGAGAAGAGACTGCGACACTTGTCTTCGGTATCGACGGCAAGAACAATAGCTCCAATCCGACACTTGAATCCACTGCGGAAGGAGTCTTCTCAGGGGTCGTAACCATCCCTGACGGATTCTCCCTTGAGAACCTGAAGGGAATCATTATCCCTGCTGAAAACAAGGGTAATTTCAGAGGCAATCACTCCTCCGACAAAAGCCGGCTCAGGATGTATGTCTCCGATCTGCAGGTGCAGCAGAAATCGGGAATATTCAATCCTGAATATTGTCCGTTCTTCGCTCCCCTGACCTCGTCAGACCTTCAGAAATCAGGAGACGGATATGTCGTGAATTCCAAGACCCTCAAGTCTGCTGCAGACCTGATACAGTTCTGCATTTACGGAAGACACCCCGACCAAAGGCCTTCAGAGATATTCAAATCCATCAGCGTAAGCATTGCCGAGACGAGCAAAAGCATTTCAGGAACAGCAGAATGGAACACCCTGACTCAGCCAAATACTCTCAACAGCAACGGAAGCGCTTACTCAAGCGTGTCATTGGTCGAGGAGATTACCCTGGCGGACAAGACATCAAAGAATGGAGCAACAGTCTTTCTGAGCGTGGTGCTCGGAGGATCACGCACAATCAATGAAATCACCATCACGACAGACAAGGCCGTCTATACAAAACAGGTCAGCAAGAAGCTGACTAAAAAGAACGTGAACATGTTCTCCGTCTGGCCGGTGAACATCGACATGGCATCCGGATTCACGCGCACATCCACAGTGTATCCGGAAGACAAGGCAGGATGGGACTCCATAGCACCTGAGGATGCAGGATTTGATCCGGAGATGACGACAACCCTTGACGAGTATCTTGCCGGAACAGACCTCACCAGCATGAATGTCATCGTCGGCGGTGAGCAGATATATAAATACGGAGACGACACCCACATCAGCTATATCGCCTCATGCAGAAAGAGCGTGCTGGCAATGCTCTATGGCAAGTATGTGGAGAACGGAACCATCGACCTCAATACGACAGTAGGCGAACTGCTCGAAGCCGGCGTGACTGATGATGTGGGAGGACTGCTCGACATCGAAAAGCAGGCAACGCTGCTGAACCTTATCACATCCCGCTCGGGAGTCTATCACGACGCATCCAATGCAGGAGACACCGAGGACAAGCCGGAGAGAGGCTCAAAGATGCCTGGAGAATACTACATATACAACAACTGGGACTTCAATTTTGCCGGCACAGCCCTCGAATTCCTCGTCAAGGGCAGCTACTCCGGAAAGGAGATATATCAGATAATGGAGGAGGACCTTGCCGTTCCTGTCGGCATGGCAGACTGGAGCATCTCAAAATGCAAATATGGCGGAACATGGAAGGGAGAGACAGCGCTCTCCTACTACCCTGCCTATCATATATACATATCCACCCGCGACATGGCTCGCATAGGATACCTCATGCTCCGCAACGGAAAATGGAAGGAGACCCAGGTCATTTCGCCGACCTGGATGAGCGCCATGCTCACTCCGTACAGCACATTCGAAGAGGTGAACCCGAACGGAAGCGGCTACTTCAGCTACGGATATATGTGGTGGATCTTCGATCAGAGCTACTATGCCACAAGACCGGCGTATGAAGGTGCATATATGGCAAGGGGATCGGGCGGACAATATATCCTGGTCATGCCTAAGTTAGACATGGTCATCGCCTGGAAAACCAACACATCCGGCGACAAGAGCACGTCATTCTCCCAGTTCAGAAAGGCGCTCGGGACCGTCATAGACTCATATCAGGGAACAACATAAAAATATAGGAACAATGAAACTTTTACTAAGAAAACCACTCATTATCAGCCTTATCTGCATGGCAGGATGCGTGCAGGAAATGGAGTCAGTGCAGCCGCAGGAGACTCCGCAGGCTGGTCAGACCGTAAATATCTCGTTCGAGGCTCTCTATCCTCAGACAGATCCCGGCAGCAAGGTAATCCTGAACGAAGCGACAGGACTTCAGTGGACAGGCGACGAAACAGCCACTCTTATCTTCGGCATCTCGGGAACAAACAACTCCAAGAACCCGACCATCGCCTCAGTCTCTCCGGGAGTATTCACGGGTGCAGTGACCATTCCGGACGGTTTCACCATCGACAATCTCATCGGAGTCGTGGTACCTGCTGCAAACGGAGCCAACTTCCGTGGTAACCATAGTGACTACCCTGTGAGGATCCGCTCTTATATAGACAACCCTCAGACCAGCGACGGCACCCCGGACATGGACCAGTGTCCTTTCTTCGCGCCGCTGACCGCCTCCGACCTGGCTGTCACTGAAGACAACAGCTACACCATAGGTAAGGTGCAGCTCTATTCTGCAGCAGACCTCGCAAGATACAGCGTCTATGGACGTCACCCTGAAATGGAATCAGGGGAAATACTCGAGTCCATTTCCATCACCGGAAGCAACATTCTGGCAGGTTCCTTCGAATACAATCTGTCAAACGGAGAATTCGGCACAAACGGAAGTGACAAGACGGTAACCGTCAACTCAAGCGCTGGAGCGACTGTAGCGGACAAGACATCCTCAAACGGAGTCGTGCTCTACCGGAATCTCCTTCTTGGAGGCTCAAGAACCGTGAGCCTCGTCACCGTCAAGACAGACAAGGCGGTGTATTCCAAGACGGTAAGCCAGTCATTCAGCAAGAAGAACATCGACGGCCTGAAGGTTTACAAGATCGGTATCAACCTTGCTAACGGCTATGCAAGGGAGTCGCTGATCACATATTCGGCAGACGGCGGACAGACATGGCAGCAGACTATACCTGAGACCTTCAGCACACTGGCGGTCAAGACTGGCACCGGAGTCAACCTCTCCGTCGAGACCTTGACCAACATCAAGACAGCAATGGCAAAGCAGAGTTCGGCAGTGGATCTCGATCTTCGTTCGTCAACATATGAGACAGCCGTATTCCCGGCCGTATTCAACGGAACCGATGCGGAAAGAAGCACGATGATCAAGTCGATAAAGTTCCCGAACAACGTGACCGAGGTTGCAGAGAATGCTTTCGCATACTGTACAAGCCTCGAGAGCGTCGATCTCGCCGGCATCACGACCATCAACACCAAGGCCTTCTTCTTCTCCGGCCTCAAGACCCTCGACGTGCCTAAGACCGTGACTAACATAGCCGGATTCCTCGCTTTCGGCTGCTGCGCCGAGCTCAACGAAGTCTATTACGACTCTCCTTCAACCCACGGGGACAAAGCCGACGGATACAACCATGCGACATTCGCATTCGCCGATGTGACAGCAGGAACCGCCAATACGGACAATTACGCTATGGACAAGACCAAATATCCGGAATTCTACCCGACCGAGCCGGAATGCGTCATCACCATAGGCCCTAATTGTGCATATGTGGCACGCCGAATGTTCATCCACAATGACAACATCGCAAAGATCGTCTTCCAGGGCAAGCCGACCAAGATCGGAAACTATGCGTTCAACTACATCAGGAACATACATACGTTAGACTGCAGGATGCTGCCGACGCCTATTTCGTCATATGCAAACGACACATACCAGAAACAACTTGGTCAGTCGGCCAGGGCTGCAGGAAAGGAGCTGAAGATACTCGTTTCCACCGGTATGACTGATGCCTTCAAGGCAAAATATCCTTTCAAATGGATGGTGAACAACGGATGGACTATCGTGGAGGAGGAAGCGGTACCGGCCACTCTCGAGGGAGTCAGGATCGGAACATACAATGTCCGCATCCAGAGTTCTAGCGACGGCACCAACAACTGGCCGACCAGAAAGTCTCTGACCATACAGTCCATCAAGGATATCGACTTCGATATCTTCGGCCTTCAGGAGGCCCAGAAATATCATCATGCCGATCTCCAGACTGCTCTCGGAGACATCTATACCTTCGACTGGTTCTGTCCTAACAAGGGTTCAAGCAAGGAGTCCATCGGCATCGCCTACAAGACGAGCGACTGGTCTCTTGCCACACGCAACACATTCTGGATCAACCCGGATGACCCTACCGTGCAGAAGGCATATGACTACAGCAGCTCATATGAATCATACTTCTACAGAGGCGCCATCGCCGGCATACTCATCCACAAGAAGACTGGAACAAAGATATTCTTCATGTGTACTCACGGCTGCCTCGGCAAGACCCAGAATGAAGAATCCGCCTTCCTGTACCCTCAGCAGGAAGCCATATACAACCCGGACGGACTGCCTTCATTCTTTGTCGGAGACTTCAATGCAAGACCGGATTGGGCGTCATCGGTTCTTTACCGCACATATTGGAACGACACCTACCTTGCCATTGACGAGTCTCTCCGTCAGGGATGCGAATTCACCTTCAACGGCTGGGACTCACCGGAGGGAAGAACCGACAGGCGCATAGACTTCATATATTACAAGGGAGACGGAGTCACCCCTACCCTCTACAAATGCGACAACACGCTCTACGACGGCAAATATCCTTCTGACCATTGGCCGGTATTTGCAGACTACACCATCGCTCCTGCCTCAGAAAGCGGAGACGCGACAACAGATCAGCAGTGATCATGAAACGCATAGCGCTCATACTTGCATTTTTCTGCGCAGCATTGTCATACAGTGCTGCGCAGAGCGTTGAGCCCTACGGTTCATGCAGGCCATACACCCGCTGGTGGTGGTTCGCCGACAGAATCGAGAGACAGGAGGTGCGGGAGCAGCTGACATGGGCCCGGGACGCAGGATTGGGAGGAGTGGAGATAGCATGGATCAGTGCCAGACAAAAGCTGCCGAATCCGGGAACCCCGCAGGAGTGGTTGTCTGAAGAGTGGGCGGAGATCGTGGCATATGCGAAATCCTGTGCTGACTCTCTCGGACTCGGATGCGACTTCACCTACGGAACACTGTGGCCGTTCATGGATCCCGACATGCCGGAAGAATACGGCAGCCGCACTTTTCCGGACAAGGAGTCACCCAACAACAGAGGCGGCTCATGGTTCATGCCCCGCAAAGGACGCGTACTGGACCATCTGAACAAGGAAGCATTCGACTGGTATGCAGACCGCATGGACAGCGGACTCAAAGAAGCATACAAAGGCTCCACATCCGCAATCTTCGTTGACTCATGGGAGGTCAAGTCCAGACATCTCTGGACTGCCGGACTCGGAGACATCTTTTATGACAGATTCGGCTACAGAATCGAGCCGATGATGGAAAAACTCTATGAGCCCGGGTATGAGGACTACTACTACGACTATCTGGAGGTGGTCTCAGACCTTGCCATCGAGAACTTCTACAAGCCGTTTACCGAGCGCGCACACATGAACGGAGCCATTTCACGTTCTCAATGCAACGGTTCCCCGACCGACCTGCTTTCGGCCTACCTTGCGGTAGATGTTCCTGAAACAGAAGCTCTGCTGTATGAGCCAAACTTCAGTCGCATAGCTGCTTCGGCAGCCACTCTCGGAAACAAGCCTGTAGTCTCGGCTGAGACCTTTACATGCATATACGGCTTCGGAAAACGTCCTCTCAAGAACGGGCGTGGTCCGGAAATGGGACGGGAGCAGATTGCGGACATGAGGCTCGTCGCTGATGCCCTGTTTGCGAACGGCACCAACCAGATCATATGGCACGGCATGCCGTACAACAAGGTAGGCTCAAAGGACAAGCATTTCTATGCTTCCGTACACCTTGCGCCGACCTCATATTTTGCAGACCAGACAAAGGATTTCAACGCTTATATGACCCGCGTGTCAGAGTACATGCGTAAAGGACGCAATTACAGTGAGGTTGCCGTATATCTTCCTGTCGAGGACGGGCATCGCAAGCTGTACTATCCGGACGAGCTTCGGTATCCGGGAATGAATCACCAGTATCAGCTCAGCTATGTAAGGATTCCGGAATATCTCGACGGATATCAGGCCACATGGGTCAACAGGCAGGTTCTCGTCGAGGGAAAGATGAAGAAAGGGAGGCTTACGTTCGGGGAATGCAGATTCTCGGCATTTATAGCAGATGTGGAATATATGGACATAGCATCCCTGAGGGCACTTCTGGATCATGCTGAAAAAGGTCTGCCGGTCGTTATGGCCCGGACTCCGAAACAGCCGGGAGTGAACAGATCGGACGAATATGTAAAACTTCTCGAACAGCTCAAGATCCTTCCAAATGTAACTTCCGATCCGGCCTCCGCATTGAAGCACGTAAGTCCGGTGATGGCAGGGGAAGACCTTCCGGACTTCTGGTGTCGTGAGGTCAAGGGCGACAGATATATATTCATAGCCAATCCTGCTGCATGCGACATGCACTACCACCTGCGCTACGGGCAGGCATTCGAGGACGAGGGTTCGGTCCGTAGCGTGGAGATATGGACGAATCGAGGCATGAAACCATACACATTGAACTTCAAGCCAAACCAGTCCATCCTGCTGAAAGTCTCTACAAATGGAAAAATCCACGAGATCGACCTCGGATTCGAGGCCATACGGATCGAAGGACCCGGCATATATGATGAAGAATAACATACAACTATTACAATTATGAAGATCAATGGATTTATCGTGATGCTTGCGTCAGCATCGCTAACAACAGCAGCCTGCTCGGAGGAAATCGCCCCCCCTGCGGACGGAATGCCAGCAGAAGGCCAGAAGGTGACGTTCTGCATATCAACTGATTTCCCGGACATTTCACCGGACTCCAAGGTGATCCTCGATGATTCGGGAGTCCTTTCATGGACCGGGGAGGAGTCGGCTACCCTCATTTTCGGAAAAGCAGGAGCAAACAACTCCAACAATCCGACCCTTCCGTCTGTATCTCCCGGAGTATTTCAGGGAGAGGTGACGATTCCGTCCGGATATACGGTCGACAACCTTCAGGGAATCGTGATTCCGTCCGAAAACGGGGCCAATTTCAGGGGGCTCAACGGAGAATCGGAAATCACCCGCATCAGGATGTATGTGGATGCCGCTCAGACCGGAGACACTCCTCCTATGGATCAGTGTCCGTTCTTCAGCGAGCTCACTTCCTCGCAGCTGACAGAATCCGACGGCACATATACTCTGCCGGGAATAACCTTGAAGAGCGCTGCCGACCTGATCATGATGAATATATATGGAAAACATCCTGACATGGAGTCCGATGAAGTCTTGAAATCCATCAGACTTGACAATGGCAACTCACAGTATCTCACCAGCACCGTCGAGTATAAGACAAACAATGGCGGATGGAGCATTAACAAAGGTAACGGCGGAACTTATGTGAAGGTCACCATGTCCAATGGTTCCACAATAGCAGACAAGAAGGCAGAAGACGGAATCACGGCATGGGCTGCAATCACCTTGTATGGAGTCCGTTCCGTCAATAAGATCACTATCACCACAGACAGGGCGGTCTATACCAAAGAGGTGGCAAAAGATTTGGACAAGACACTGTTCACCACTTTGAAAGTATATCAGGTCGGGCTGAACCTTGCCAACGGATATACGCGCGAGGCCCTCGTGAAATACTCTTCCGACGGTGGTCAGACATGGTTGGAGTCCCTGCCTGAGACATACAGCACTCTGGCAGTCAAGACTGTATCATCTGCGAATCTCTCTGCGGCCATCCTGAACAACATAAAGAATTCCATTGCCGGACAGGACTCGCCGGTGGCTCTCGACCTGCGCCAGGCGACATATGAATCAACGGTATTCCCTGCCGTATTCAACGGAACAGAGGGTTCCAAGAGCAATCTGCTCAAGTCCATCAGTTTTCCAAGCAATGTCAAGGAAGTGGCTGCCAACGCATTCGAATATTGTTCAAGCTTAGAGAGCGTCAATCTCAGCGGAATAACCACCATCAACACCAAGTCATTCCATTGGGCCGGTCTCAAGACCCTCAATGTGCCGCACACCGTCACATCGTTCCCTGGATACCTTTCCTTCGGATGCTGCCATCAGCTGACTGAGATCTATTATGATTCACCTGCGCTGCAGAACGGAACCATAAACCACGCACAATTTGCCTGGGCCACAATGGCATCAGGTGCTGCTCTTCCTAAAGCCTACGGCAATGCTGTCTATCCGGAGCTCTTCCCTGCCGAGGGCAACTGCAAGATCACATTCGGTCCGAATGTAAAGCATGTATCCCGCAACATGTTCAAATACAACAAAGGCATCTCGGAGGCTGTGTTCTACTGTGCACCTAAGATATATGTCGCCGGATTCTTCGAACTGAACAACATACACACATTCGACTTCAGCACAGTACCGGCACTTGCAAGCGGCAGCAGCACCAACACAGAGTACATGAAGAACATCGGAAACCTGGCGAAGGAGGCGAGCAAGACTCTCCGCATACTCGTCCCTGCCGGCTGCACCGACACATACAAGAACGCGCAGCCGTTCAATCATATGGTGAACACATTAGGGTGGACCATCGTGGAGCAGGCATCAGGCACGGTCACTTCTACAGATGTCCGCATCGGCACATACAATGTCAGATATTACAACGGAGACACCAGCTCGGCCACCAACAAATGGGAGGTCAGGAAAGAGCGCCTCGTGCAGTCGATAAAGGACATCGACTTCGACATCTTCGGTGTGCAGGAAGCGATGGACCCTCAGATCGTCAGTCTTGAGGAAATGCTCGGCGATGTATATGGCACCGCATATTTCCGTCCTCAGACTGGAGCGTCATCCGACTCATCCGTAGGAATCTTCTATAAGAAGAGCGACTGGCTCCTTACGGACGTCAAGAACTTCTGGATAAGCTCAACTCCTGATGAAAAGAGCAAGGGCGACACCGGCGTGAAGGGCAACTACTACAGAGGCGCCATATGCGGCACACTCATCAACAAGACGACCAATGCGAGAGTGTTCTTCATGGACTCCCACGGCTGCCTCAATCCTACTCCGAACGAGACCTATGCCCAGGTCTATCTCGACAAGGAAGTGGCTCTCAATCCTGACGGCCTGCCTTCGTTCTTCGTTGGAGACCTCAACACAAAGCCTGAGACAAACTCTTCAATCCTGTTCCGGACGCATTGGAATGACACTTTCATGAGCATTGACGAGAGTCTCAGAGAGGGATGCGAATTCACATATAACGGGTTCAAGAACATTGACGGAACCAGCCGCATCGATTATGTCTATTACAGAGGAGAGAACGTGACTCCTACCCTCTATAAATGCGACAACACCCTCTACAACGACCTATATCCGTCAGACCACTGGCCGGTATTTGCAGACTTCACAATAACCCCTGCAACTGAGACAGAATAAACACTTTGACTCATATGAAAAAAATCCTTTACTCATTGCTCCTCATCCCGCTTCTGTGCGGCTGCATCGGGAGTCCGGAGGTTCGCGAAGCGGAAAATGTGATCAAAAGGACGTTCGACAGGATGCCGCGCAATGTGGAATTCGTATATGTGCCGTCTGCTGACAGTCTCGACAGATATGCCTTGAGCGTATCTGACGGCACACTCACAGTCGAGGGAAGCTCTCCTGTGGCCATCTGCAAGGGATTTTACGACTATATCCTGCAGAACGGCTACGGATTAGCGAGCTGGACAGGCGACAGGCTCGAACTTCCTTCAAGGCTTCCCGACATGGAGCGCAAGGAAGTGGTGTCTCCTTTCAGTGACAGGCTCTACTACAATGTATGCACCTACGGCTACACCACCCCGTTCTGGAAATGGGACAAGTGGGAAGAGGAGCTGGACTGGATTGCTCTGCATGGCTTCGACATGGTGCTGGCCCCTATTGCGGGCGAGGCCATTTTCGCCAGGGTATGGCAGAAGCTCGGTCTGAGTTATGAAGAGGTAGATGAGTATTTCTCCGGTCCGGCACATATGCCTTGGATGAGGATGGGCAACATGTCCGAACTGGACGGCGGACTCTCGCAGGAGTGGCACGATGAGCAGATCGCTCTCCAGCATAAGATCATGGATCGAATGCACAGTCTCGGCATGACTCCGATATGTCAGGGATTCGCCGGATTCGTTCCCAAGGCGATGAAGAAGCACTACCCGGAAATCGACATGACCACCATGAAATGGTGTGGCTTCGAAAGCTATATAATGTCCCCTCTGGATTCGCTGTTCAGCATGATAGGCACCGAATATATCCGCGAATGGGAGAAGGAGTTCGGCAAGTGCAGCCACTACCTCGTGGACAGTTTCAATGAGATGGACATTCCGTTCGGGGAGCAGGGCTCACAGGAAAGATTCGACAAGCTCCAGCACTACGGAAAGACCATATACAACTCAATCGCAGAGGCCAACCCCGATGCTGTCTGGGTGCTTCAGGGATGGATGTTCGGATACCAGAGAAGCCTCTGGGATCCTCAGAGCGTCGAGGCCCTGCTGACGAGCGCGCCGGAAGACAAGCTGATGGTCATTGACCTCGCTGTTGACTTCAATGAGTTCCAGTGGAGGAATGCAAACAGCTGGGATCATTTCAGCGGTTTCTACGACAGGACATGGATCTGGAGTACGGTACCGAATTTTGGAGGAAGAACAGCATTGAAAGGCCCGCTGGACTTCTATCTCAATGGCCACCTCGAAGCCCTTGCCTCGCCCAACAGAGGACATCTGACCGGATTCGGGACATCTCCTGAAGGAATCGAGAACAATGAGATTGTCTATGAGCTTATTTCCGCAGCAGGATGGAGTTCGGAAGAGATCTGTCTGGAGGACTTTCTGGAGGCCTATGACAAAGCGCGCTATGGTTCTGCCGACCCGGCATTCACCGAGTTCTGGTCAAGTCTGCGTACTTCCGTATATGACAACTTCACCAACAATGCCCGTTTCCTGTGGCAGCAGCGCCCTGCATATCACCGCAAGCCGAACATGAACATCAACGACGAGTATTTCAAGGGCATCGAGTCGTTCCTTTCCGTGGCCGAGGACTACAAGGACAACGAGCTGTATGTGACGGACGCAATCCAGTATGCGGCACTCTATCTGTCGGCTAAGGCGGAATTTTATCTTAAGGCAGCCGACTGGGCGATTGTTGACGGCGACATCAGGGAGGCGGAAAGCTGCAAGGAGCAGCTGATCACCATGCTTCTGGAAATCGACAGGCTTCTGGAATCCCACCCCATCCTCAGGATGCAGCGCTGGATGGACATGGCTGAGGAATTCGCCACATGTCCGGCTGAGGAGGAGTCATTCGTGCGGGAGGCGAAACGCATCGTATCCACCTGGGGAGGCACTCTCAAGGACTATTCGGCAAGAGTGTGGTCGGGCCTCATCAGAGACTATTATGTGCCTCGGCTTGAGGAATATTTCGCATGCGCACTTCAGGGTAAGGCCTCCGACAGGATACTTGAGGTGGAGGATGCCTTCCATGAGACACTCCCGCTTTCCGAGGTGGAGCCTTACGAGGATCCTCTGGCAGCTGCCGTCGAACTCGTTGCCAGATACTCCGACATCGGATACTACTCTGTGGCAAAGAAGGCACCGGTGGATGAAATCGGGTTCTTCGGTCCTCAGGACTTCCTGGGAAAGAGCCAGCCGGAGATCTATATGTCCATGGAGAACAAGGACTACAAGGACATCATGGGAATCCGCATCAGAAACGTTCGCGGTGACGCCATCAAGATAAAGAAGGTCTTCATGAGGACTGGTCCACGTCATCTCGGGACATGGACTCCTGATGTGACGCTGAAAGCCGGCGAATCATACTTCATCCCACACAAGGGACCGGGAACGCTCGACGGTCTGGAGAAGGAGATCAAGATCTTCGTGACTATAGAGGGCAGCGGGAAAAGCCACGGAACCGTCAGCTTCTGCCGCGTCATGGACACGAAGGAATATTTCGCCACCCCCGTCAAGAGCCAGGGCCGGAACTGCTGCTGCTGGGACTTCGCGGGCACTTCCCTGCTGGAAAGCGAGATCTACCGCCAGCATGGAAAGGTATATGACCTGTCTGAGATGTGGATCGCCCGGCACGCTTATCTTGAAAAGGCTGTTCGGCATGTGCGTCACTATGGAAAGAACCACTACAGGTGCGGAGGCATACATGCGGATGTGATGGCCATGGTGAAGAAATATGGAATCGTCCCTCAGGAGGCCTATGAAGGAATCAGAAGCGAGGTGGACGGGAAATATGACCACCGCGCCCTTGTGGACACCTTGCGGTCGTATCTTGCGGGCCTCGTGAAGATGAAGAACGGAACGATGAAGCCTGACTGGCTGGACGACATCAATGCCATCCTCGACGAGCATATAGGCGTGAGACCGGAAAAGTTCGTCTATAAGGGCCGCGAATATACTCCTCATTCCTTTGCCGAATCCCTCGGGATCGACTTCGACGACTATGTGACGGTCACCTCATTCAACTGCTATGACCTCAACTCGTGGCTCGCCCTGGAGATCCCGGACAACTGGAGATGGTCGCAGGTGTTCAACACGGATTTCGAGACCTACAAGGCCATTGCGGACCACGCTCTCGCGAAGGGATACACTGTGGGAGTGGCGGCCGATTTCAGTGACCCGTCGGTCAGGAATGCAGGCAGAAACTTCCTGAGAGTGCCTCAGGAGTGCGGGGACATCACCTGGCAGTTACGCACAGAATCGTATCTCAACTACTACAACACCGACGACCATGCCGTCCACATTGTCGGAACCGGTATTGACAGCAAGGGAGATCTGTGGTACAAGATCAAGGACTCCTCCGGCAGAAACGGAGGATCAGGCCGTGAAGGCTTCAACTGCTACATGAGTCCGGAATACCTCCATTACAAGAGCATCAGCATGTTCCTGCACAGGAGCGCCCTGCCGATGCCCCTTCCTTCCGCAAAACCTTAGGGAACGCGATGTGGGGGGGCTGCGAGTTGTGAGCATGATTCCCGTGCCTTAAGGTCATTGAGTGGATACCTTAGGGCACGGGAATCTGGATTATAGCGCGTCATTCGCACTTTTATGTGCCCTAAGGGGGAAAAACTTTGTCTTTAAAGTTTTCTTTTACAATCTTTGCAGTGCCGGCAGTCTTAACGGCCTGAACTTCCGGCGCACGTTCCACTCAGGCCTGGTCTTAAATCAATGTAGGGAAGGTATGAAGGGTTCAGCTGAGACCGGATATTTCCATATCTGTACAGACGGGAAAGCGGTACCGTGGCTGTTTCAGGACACCAAGGATTTCATCGCTGGCATCAATCGGATCGGGATATGTCATGTAATGACCAAGGTTATTGTCGTTGCATATATCCTGATGGATAATCATGTGCACTTCGTGGTGCACGGGAACATGCTGCAATGCAAGGAATTCATAAATCTCTATAAAAGGCTGACAGGAAAGTGGATAAGCATCAGATACGGATACAAGGATTATCTGCATTGCCTTCCGGTTGAGATCATCCGGATCGAAAATGAGGAAAGTCTTCTTAACACCATCGCCTATATAGACAGGAATGCGATGGTGGCAGGATACCGCAATATGCCAGGAGAATACCCGTGGGGGTCTTCACGATATGTGTTCAAGGAACCTGACCTACATGTCGAGGGCTACCGGACTGTAGGGTCACTCACAAGACGTGAGCAGAGAGCGATTCTCAACACCCACGCGATTCTGCCGTCCGGCTGGAAAATCAATGACGAGGGAATGATTCTGCCGACCTCTTTTGTGAGCGTAAGACGTCTGGAGTCCATTTTCAAGACCGCTGCAAGATATTCATACTTTCTGGCCAGAAAGCTAGAAGGAGAGGTGGAGCAGAGCATGGAGCAGACAAGAAAAGCATTCATTCCGAACAAGGAGCTCAGGGCCATTCTTCACGAAATGGTACAGAAAAAGTTCGGGCAGGATGACATCCGAAGTCTTGATATGAATGCCAGGCTGAATCTTGCCAGAACGTTACGATACAGCTACGGATCGACGGTGAAGCAGATTGCGAGAATGCTGCACCTGACCCCGGACTCTCTCAAGGGATTCATCTAATGCAATGGGATACTCTGTATCGGGTTTGGTTTTTATGACTGAGCCCGGCAACCTCAACCTTAGGGAACGGAGATGAGGCGGCTGAGGGGATGGGGATAATCGGGTAGGAGATAAACGAAAGTAACGGAGTTTATCTCCTACTTTCGTTTATC
>CAZMNZ010000003.1:0-52384 GCA_964567765.1 uncultured Muribaculaceae bacterium | reverse complement strand
AGTGTCGGAATCGGTGGAGGCTGGCACACGAATGCCATGAGGTTCTCCGCTCTTGACAAATCGATGTATCCTGATCGGAGCAATTCAAACAGCGGAGTGTTCACGCTGTTTGCCCAATATGATATTGATCGTGGAAGGCATTTTGCCGTAAGACCAGAATTCGCATTCCTTCGCAGAGGTGGAAGACTCAACAATATCGGGATTCCTGATGGAGGATATACCGGTGGACTGGAAGATGTGTTCTATCAGCTTGATTCAAGATATTTTGATATCCGTATTCCTGTGATGTACTCTTTTCTGGATCAGAATACCACATTCAGGCCATATCTGGCATTGGCTCCGGTGTTGGGATTCTCAACAGGTGGAACAGTCCGGATGCAGCAGGACTATATGGACTCTTCCTATCAGGGAAATGTCTTGAAATTGTCAGATGCCACTATTGCTGCTGCATACTTTGCACTTTCGTTGAGTGCAGGAGTCCGGTATCAGTTCAAGGTTGCAGACAGGTCGTTTGCAATCGGTCTTGAAGCAGGATATGAATTGGGGCTTACCGATACCTATAGCAGGAAGGAAACAAACGGTGAAATTACTAACGTAAGTGGTAGTACAGAGAGAGTTGCAGGCACCCGTAAACATTCAGGGTTTGAACTCAAGGCCACAGTGAGCGTCCCTTTAAGTGTTTTCAAGAAACGGTCTAAGCATGCTCCTGCTGAGGAACCTGTGTATGCTCCTGCGCCGACCCCTTTGGTTGATGAGCCTCTTTCGGAGGAAAAGCCTTTCTATACTCTCGAAGAAATAGATGAAATGATGCTTCAAGGTGTGGATGTGACGGGAAAGACCATCGGGGCAGTAGATGCCATATATTTCGACAGAGGCAGGAGTGTGATCAAACGGGAGTCGTATGAATACCTGGATCGCCTTGCGGAAATACTAAAGAGGACAGGAGTGATGGTTGAAGTCAAAGGCCATACCGACAATACGGGAACGGAAGAGTTCAATATGAAGATATCCCGCGAGAGAGCTTTGGCTGTTGTGGAGTATCTTGTTGGAAAAGGTGTCGGTCAGGAGAAACTGCTTCATAGTTACTATGGAATGTCAAGGCCTATTGAATCGAATGACACGGAGTCAGGAAGGCGTGTGAACCGAAGAGTTGAATTTGAAATTTTGAAATAATTATGGAAACAAGGAAATACAGTCTTTTTATCATACTGTTGTCTGCGCTCATGACATTGGCTTCATGTCTGGCGGACGGTGATCAGTCCATAATACTTGATCCTGGTACTCCTCAAGATGAGATAGCAGGTATCCCTGGTGACCATAGGGCTGAGCCAAGCCCATCGGTAAATCAGAATACCACTGTTATTCCAAATGTTCAGTACACGACGGAAATCGAGGGTGATGACGTGATTGTGCGACTGGATATGACTGGTGTGCAGGATCCGGAGACACTGGAGTGGCTCAGGCTTGTGGGGACAGGTGGCGAGGATGGTGATCGGCAGAATGTGTGGGTCGAAGTCGATGGCAAACCGAAGGGCATAGATGTGTATAACACGATAGATGACGAGGAGGACGCCAATGTCGCTACAATTAAGAATGATTTTGTCTTTCTTGTTGATAACTCCGGAAGTATGAGTGAGGAGGCTGATGCTATCGCAAGGGATATCATAGATTGGGCAACAGAACTTAACGCTAATCTGGATGTCAGGTTCGGCTGTGTCGGATACAACGGCAATATCTCAGGAGCCATTGACATCACCACTTCTAATGAGTTGAAAACCTATCTAGAGAGGCAGACAGGCACAGGCAGGACAGTGGGATACGGCTCTTCTTCCATTGAGAATGCCGCGCGATCCTATTCAAGTGTAAGCGGTGAGTGCGGAACTCTTGCATTGCGCTTTGCGGATGAAAAATTCTCCTTCCGCTCCGGGTCTAACCGTATTTATGTGAATTTTACAGACGAACCTAATCAGCCAGGTGGCAGTTCTTCATTTTCAGTTGAATATGTAAATCCTGCAACAAACAATTGGTCTTCTGCGCAAGGTACAATCCATACGATATTCAGCGGTACTCTTGGCCAGGAGACAGTTTATACCAACGAGGATCCTTGCAAGATGTCGGTTTATACTGGAGGAACATCGTTTGTGGTCGGGTCGGATTTTGCAGGAGTGACCCTGTCAGATCTTCCTGTGACAAAGGCTATGCAGAATTCCTATGTGATTCGCTTTACGAATGTTGAAGAGTTTATGGACGGCCTGCCTCATGAGGTGAAGGTCACGATAGTGTCAGCAGACGGCCATGTCCAAGCGGAAAGGAGTTTCACCATCGTGTTCGGAAAATAATTCAGTCATCTGACCTTCATACGGGTGAGGCGCCCGTCTTTCCATGAGAGGGAGACGCTGGCGCCTCCTCTGACTTTGAATCCTCTCAGACTGCCCTCTGACCATTCGGACGGAAGGGCGGGGAGTGGATTTATGAACCCTTCATGGCTCTGGAGAAGCATCTCGCTTATGCCGGCTGCGCCTCCGAAGTTGCCGTCTATCTGGAATGGAGGATGGGCGCAGAACAGGTTCGGATATGTTCCGCTTACGTGTTGAGGCCGGGTCTTGTCATCGGCTTTGCCGGAATCTGGGGTCAGCTCCGGATAGACATATGCCGGATGCAGCAGGCTTCTGAAAAGTTTCAGGGCGCGGTCTCCGTCCCCTAAGCGTGCCCAGAAATTCATCTTCCATGCGCGGCTCCAGCCTGTGGCCTCGTCTCCGCGTCTTTTCAGGGTCGCGCGACATGCCTGTGCAAGTTCGGGAGTCCTGGAAGGGGATATCTGAGATCCAGGATGCAGACCGTACAGATGTGACACATGGCGGTGCTGCGGATCGACCTCCTCATAGTCCTCCAGCCACTCCTGAAGATAACCGTCCGGGCTTATCCTGTGAGGCGGCAACTGGGTGAGTGCGGTTTTTAAGGAATCTATGAACGGTGCAGTTCCTGCATTGATGATCTCGTTTGCTGAGATGGTGTTAGAGAACAGTTCCCTCACCAGTTGGACGTCCATCGTAGGCCCCATGCAGATGCTCACTGCGCGGCGCGGTTCAGTCTTTTCTCCTGGCTGGGTACCCTCTGTGCAGTAAAACGCATTCTCCGGTGAAGAACTTGGAGCAGTCACCAGATAACCGTTCTCCATCTCGCGTATCATGGTCGAAAGAAAAAACCTTGACGCACCTTCCAGTGCGGGATAGACGCGTTCAAGATATTCCGTGTCTCCGGTATATTGATAATGCTCCCAAAGATGTGCGCAGAGCCATGCTCCGCCGGTGTTGGTGGCTCCCCATGAAGGATGCTTGCCCGGTGCGGTGTAGTTCCAGATATTTGTCATCATATGCTGCACCCATCCCTGCGCAGAAGGACCATAGAAGTCCTTCGCCGTCTTCTCTCCGCTCGGAATCATCCTTATCACCAGGTCTGTAAGCGGAAGATGAAGTTCGGACAGGGCTGCGGGCTCGGCAATCCAGTGGTTCATCTGGACATTTATGTTGGTGTGATAATCTCCGTTCCATGGAGTGTATCTTGTATTCGCCCAAAGTCCCTGAAGATTCGGCGGAAGACTGCCCGGACGTGTGCTGGAAATAAGCAGATACCGTCCGTAATTATAATACAGTACGGCGAGCGAGTTGTCCTTCGCTCCCTTTGCATATTCTTCCAGACGCTCGTCTGTCGGCAATTCTTCTGTTCCGCTTGATGAAGCAAGATGCAGTTCCACCCTGTCATACAGTTCCTTATGCGCCTTCACGCTTCTTCGGTACATCTTCTCCTGCCTGCATGAAACGGCCCTGTCCAGCAGTTCGCGTGCCTTGGCGTCATATCCCTCTCCCTCGAAGAAACTTGTGGCCGCCGAAACCACGACCCATGCCTTGTCAGCCCTGCTCACGCTGTCCGCGCTGATGACCGCATCTTTTCCATCTGCTATAAGACGCATATATGCACTGTAACGGACTCCCTGCACGCCTTCCACTCCGCTGTCCATCTCTCCGCTCATCTTCACCAGACCGTCTTCAAGAATCTCCGTCACGGCATTCCACGGACGATAGAGGCTGGCTTTCATACCCACCTTGCCCTTCGAGTCCGCCCCCACTTCCACAACCATGACATCTTCATTCCTGTCCACATGGTATCTTCTTGTATATGTGACTCCGTCTAAGGTGAATTCAGTATATGCCGTCGCATTCCTGAGATCCAGCCATCTGCGGTACTCACGGTCCGGCATGCCCTCATAAGTACTTATGTGTTCTTTGTCACATGTCGAAGGGTCCGGTAACTGATAGTCAAGCACCAGCCCTCCCAGCACCTGATATGATCCGTAAGACTGTTCGTCGACAGCCTTGCGGGGCACGAACCTCTCATACATCACGTCCTGAGCCTCGGCATTCCTGCCCTCCAGAAGCAACTGCCTGATCACAGGCAGGCTCGCAGCAGCATCTGGATTGGCATAATCCCTTTCGCATCCGCTCCAGAGCGATATTTCGTTGAGGATGACCATTTCCTCGTCAATCCCTCCCTCGGCCATCATTCCCAGACGTCCGTTTCCGAGGGGAAGCGTCTCCTCCCACCACAGTGCGGGAGAATCATACCATAATATATGGTCGCTGTCAAACGATTGTGTGCCGCATCCGCAAAGCAGGCTGTATATGACAATGCAGAGAACCTGCATGAGTGTTCCGGATTCTTTTCTCATGATTGTAAAAGCTGTCTGCACAAATATACGAATTTATCCCTATATTTGTCTTTCATGATTTTTTGAGACATGAACCTTAGACAAATCATAATGAAATGGCGTGAGAAAAAGCCTTCCATAAGGAAGAAGGTATATTTCAGCCTTGGATCTCTAGCAGCCATCCTGCTGCTTTCCGGAGTGCTTTCCATACTGGAGTACCACCGGATGAGCAATTATGTGTCAGACCTGATCACATCGAACATCAACAGCATTGTCCTGTCGCAGCGTCTGTCCGACCTTACCCAGGACCACAACCACCAGATGCTTTCGGTTGTCGTGATGAACGACATATCCCTGATGCCGGAGTTCAATGACATGCCTTTCACCTCAGTGGCAGACTCTCTGAGGACGACCTTCACTTCCGAGAAGGCCCAGCCTATGCTTGACAGCGTGGTCACCTCGTTCAACGATTTCGTGAAGACATCCCGTAAGTTCGACGAGGTCTTTCTTGCCGATACTGTCAACACGGGAGAGTGGTTCTTCGGAACGCTTCAGCCTAAATACAACTCTCTGATACAGAATCTTGGCAAACTGAATGAACTCATTCACGAGGACTTGAAGGCTAACTCCGAGAACTTCGATGCCGGATTCTATCGCAGCATCATCCCTGGAGTGGTGTCAGTGGGAGCCGGACTCATGCTTATTTTCCTCCTACTCTATTTCACAATGGCCAATTATGTCAGACCGATATACAGGATTTCGGAGGGAATAGATAACTATAGGGCTTCCGGCAGACGTCACACCTATGAAATGGACTCTGATGACCAACTGGCCAACATCAATGCCGGAGTGACGGAACTCATAGAGGAAAATCTTGAACTGAAACGGCGTGTGAAGGCTCTCAAGGAGGAAAAGGAAGACAGATGATAAATGTAAAGTCCATATCGACAAATGTGGGAAAGGCACTGCTCATCAGCGCCCTCTTCATGTTCTTCTCTCTGCTGGTTTCCATAGCCGAGGGGATGGACTCTGCGTTCACGCCGCTGCTTCTGAGCCTTATAATCACCCTGATAGTCGGTGCGTTCCCGTTCATCTTCGTGAAGAATGCACCCCCTTTGTCACTGCGCGACGGCTACCTGACCATAGTTCTTGCATGGCTTCTGTCCTTTGTGTTCGGAATGCTGCCTTACGTGTTGTGGGGAGGCGAATTCACCATCATAAACGCCTGGTTTGAAAGTGTTTCCGGATATACTACGACCGGTTCGACCATTCTGACGGATGTGGAGGCCCTGCCCAGGAGCCTGCTTTTCTGGCGTTCTTCCACGCATTACATCGGAGGTCTGGGAGTCGTGGTCTTCCTTCTGATGGTCATGCCGTCCGCCAGTCCCTACCGTCTCAAACTCACTCACATGGAGATGTCTTCCCTTTCCAAGGAAGGGTACAGATACAATTCCTCAAAGGTCGTGCGTGTTATAACGTCCGTATATGTGGGTATGACTGTAGTGGCCTTCCTGTCGCTTTGGGCTGCCGGGATGTCGTCGTATGATGCAGTAAACCACGCTTTCAGCATAATCGCAACAGGAGGATTCAGCACGAAGAACCTTTCGATAGGATATTACCAGTCGGATCTCATCAATCTGATAGTGATGGTCTTCATGGCTTTGTCTGCCCTCCATTTCGGACTCATATATGCCGTGTTCGTCACAAGGTCGCTGAAACCGTTGAAGACTCCTGTCGTGATATATTATTTCGGCGCAATTGCCGTCTTCTCGCTGGTGATCACGGTGTGCCTCATGGCTCAGGGAAGCTATTCTTCCTGGGGAAAGGCACTGCTTGACGCCTCTTTCAATGTGACAAGTTACATGTCCACGACAGGTTTTGCCATATGCGACAATTCCGGCTGGCCGTTCCTTGCCGGTGTGGTGCTTGTCATGGCTTCCATACAGTGCGGATGTTCCGGTTCGACTGCCGGCGGTCTGAAGGTGGACAGGGTGCTGATAGCATTCAAGACCATGACAAGCGAACTGAAGCACAGACTGCATCCGTCTTCCGTGCAGCAGGTCAAGTTGGGAGGCCACTATCTTCCTGAGAGTTCGGTGCGTGATGTGTCCCTGTATGTGGTGACATATTTCTCCATAATATTCATATCGATATTCATCGTGGCTCTGTGCGGCAGCAAGCCTGTTGAGGCCATCACCGGAGTCATCGCTTCCATTGGCAGTGTGGGTCCGGGTCTGGGGGATATAGCAAGTTACGGCAACTATTCCATGCAGCCTGTCATGACGAAGGTCGTCCTGACGATAGACATGTTCCTGGGCCGTATGGAGATATATCCTGTCCTCATTGTCCTTTCCATGATATTCAGGCGTGACAGGTGATGGGAAGGGCTGATTTTCTATACAAAGGCTTTCTTTCAGGACTGAAACATGAGCCGACTTCGTGTCAGGACACTCTTCTCAGAAAGGTGGCTGACTTCGTGTCTTCGGATGATGACGACATTCTGGTGGTCAACGGATATGCCGGTACGGGAAAGACGACGGCAGTCTCCGCCGTGATTTCCACCATGAAGACATACAGGACCAAGTGCGTGCTGCTTGCACCGACTGGCCGTGCCGCGAAGGTTCTTTCCTCCTACGCAGGTCAGCCTGCCTTCACCATACATAAGCATATATACCGTCAGAAGGCTGTGGGAGGAGATGGTTTCGGACAGTTTTCACTGGCTCCGAACAAGGATAGGGAGACTCTTTTCGTTGTCGATGAGGTCTCTCTGATAGGCATAGATGCAGGACAGCTGCAGTCCACTACGGCATTCGGAACAGGGAACCTTCTGGAAGACCTCATCACTTTCGTCCGTTCAGGGGTGGGCTGCAAGGTGATACTGATAGGGGATTCGGCTCAGTTGCCGCCTATAGGTCTGGATGCTTCTCCGGCACTTTCGCGGGATTATATGGCTATGATGGGAGGAACTGTCTTTGCCGAACTGACCACGGTAGTGCGCCAGCAGAAGGAGTCGGGGATCCTGCACAACGCAACCCTGATCCGTAACCTCATATCTGAACTGGACAATGGTCCGGGAGTCATGGACCTGTGCGATCTGGGGCTTGAAGTGTCCGGGTTCGACGATGTCCGGCGCATCGGGGGCGGAGACCTGATAGAATCGATTTCGGATGCCTATTCCCGTTATGGTGAGGATGATACGGTGATTCTGTGCCGCTCGAACAGACGTGCCATCAAGTATAATCTCGGTGTGCGCTCGACGGTTCAGTTCAAGGAGGAAAAACTTGTCCGTGACGACAAGCTGATGATTGTCAAGAACTGCTATCAGTTTGTGGAGAATATAGAGGGGATGGATTACATCGCCAACGGAGACATCGCCAAACTGGTGAAGATCTCGAAATATGAAGAACGCTACGGGCTTCATTTCGCCGAGGCACGCATATCCTTCCCTGACTATGACGATCAGGAGATCGTTGCCAAGGTGATTCTGGATACGTTGGAGTCGGAGAGCGCTTCCCTGACCTATGAGCAGTCAAACATGCTGTATCAGGGTGTGAATGCGGACTATGCGCACATAACCACCAAGAAGAAAAGATACGAGGCAGTCCGTGAGGACAAATATTATAATGCCCTGCAACTTAAATATGCAAATGCCATCACCGGGCACAAGTCGCAGGGAGGCCAGTGGAAATGCGTCTTCATCGACAATCCGTTCTGGCAGGAAGAACTGACCGTGGACGACCTGAAGTGGCTCTATACCGCCATGACCCGCGCAACGGAAAAGGTCTATCTGGTCAATTTCAAGGATGAATTGTTTGAAGAGTAATCGTCGCGCGACGCACAAGAACAGTTGATTTTTCTGCAACGATTTTGATGTGACATATTGAAAAGTGTATATTATATGAAAAGAACAGGTTTGATAATGGTGGTGATGCTGCTGGCTGTAGCGGCTGGTGCTCAGGAGTTCAACAAGGTGCCGCGTGCGTGGAAGTGGATCAGTGACAGGGAAGTGGTCTTTACCTATGACGGTACATATCAGGACAGCACAGCATTCAAGGTGGATGCCCGCAACGGCCGCCGCACGGAAGGCGTCAAGGCTCCGGAGAAGTATTCCGACTTTCCGGTGAAGCCGGAGGGTGCTGTGAACCTGACATATTCTCCCGACTCCACCAGACTGGCCTTCACCAGAGATAATGACCTGTATGTGGTGGACATCGCTTCGGGACAGGAGACCCGTCTGACTTATGACGGCAGCGACCTCATCCTGAACGGCTATGCCTCATGGGTGTATTATGAGGAGATCTTCGGCCGCCCGTCCCGTTACAGGGCATTCTGGTGGTCGCCTGACAGTAAAAAGATCGGATTCTACCGGTTCGACAATTCACAGGTGCCGCTTTTCCCTATATATTCCGCATTTGCAGACAGCACCGCTTCTGCCACAAGGTTCAGCAGCCCGAAGGTGACAGACCTTGCTCTCGGAGGCTCCCTCAGCGAAACCCGCTATCCGAAGGCCGGCCAGACCAACCCTCAGGTCCGTATCGGTATCATCGACCTCTCCCCTGTCATTCCGAGCGAGGCCGGAGGCCGAGTCGAGGAATCTATAGTCTGGGCCGACTTCAACCCGTCCGAAGACCAGTACTTCGGCATCCCTTTCTGGAGTCCGGACAGCAAGGAGTTCTTCATCGCCCGCATGCCGCGCCTCCAGAACACCCTCGATCTCTACAGCGTGAATGTAGAGGACGGCTCGAAGAAGCATATCTATAACGAGACCTACAAGACCTGGCTCAACTGGATCAACCCGGTGATATTCACCGAGAAAGGCCTCTATATGGCTCGTGAGTTCGAGACCGGGTGGCAGCAGATATACTTCCTTTCATATGACGGACGGGAGTTCCGCCGCCTGACAGACGGAACCAACTGGTCGGTGAACCTCCTTCGTGTAGATGAGAAGAGAGGAGAGGTGTATTTCACCGCAAAACGTGACGCTACAGTACGTCAGGCCCTATATAAGGTGGACGCAAAGGGAGTTGTAACTGCTCTGACTGATCCGGCATATCATGTGACCGGAGTGAAGTTCTCACCTGACGGAAAATATTTTGCCGCATCGTATTCAAACGTCACCACCCCGACCCATGTCGCAATCTTTCCGACTTCGGGAGGCATGGTCTCGAAAGGACATTGCGGTGACATTGAGACGGCAAACCTTAGGAGCCCTCAGCCTGCCCCGAAGAAAGGCCTTGGACTTCAGGGACTTGTAGTATCGGATATGAAAGGACCGGACTATGACGCTTCGAAATATTCCCTCGGCAGCCTTGTCCATATGACTACTCCTGACGGATTCACTCTTCCTGGAATGATTCAATATCCCTACGGCTTTGACCCTTCCAAGACCTATCCCGTCCATGTGGATATATACGGCGGCCCGGACACTCCGCTCGTGCGTGACAGATGGGTGACTCCTAACGAGAACAACCAGTGGTATTCGGCAAACGGAATCATCCAGATCACGGTTGATCCGCGTGCCGGCGGCCATAACGGAAGGGAAAGCCTTGACATGATATATCGCCAGCTCACCGTCCACGAAGTGAAGGATTTCTGCTCATGGGCTGACTGGCTCATGGAACAGCCGTATGTCATGGATGAGAAGATCGGAGTTGAGGGCTTTTCGTTCGGCGGAACCATGACCGCGATGCTCCTGATGCAGGCTCCTGACAAGTTCCACTACGGAATCGCCGGCGGGGGAGTATATGACTGGGCTCTATATGATTCGCACTACACGGAGCGCTACATGGACACCCCTCAGAACAACCCTGAGGGCTATGCCGTGTCCAAGGTCCTGAACTATGTCGACGGCTATCCTACTTCCTTTGACGTTCCCGTTCCAGTGTCCCCTTCATCTGTTGCTCCGGTAATGCTCAAACTGACCCACGGCACCGGTGACGACAACGTCCACCACCAGAACACCCTCCAACTCCTGGATGCCCTGCACAAAGCCGGAAAGAACTTCGACTTCATGATCTACCCCGACGGCATGCACGGCTACTTAGGCTACCAGGGCGACCACTTCAAGAACGCCAACCGCGCCTTCTGGCTGAAGCACCTGAAGCGTTAAAGTGCGACGCACTATTTGTTCATATTGTTGAGTATCAATACTTTGGAAAATCAGTGGGTGTGGGGATGGCGGCATGATACGCGGCGGAACGGATCACCAGCGTCCGCCGGCACCACCGCCGCCGAAGGAACCTCCCCCGAAACCGCCGAAACCTCCTCCGAAGGAACTGCCGCCTCCGAACGATCTGCCGCCCGGTCTGCCTATGATGATAGGACCGGTGGAGAACCCTCGTCCGCCGTTTCCTCCGTGACTGCCTCCCTTGCCGTTCTCGTGAGCCAGAAGTATCACAAAGACAAGAACGCAGATGAGGGTAATTGCCACAATGCCGGCGATAAGCCCATCGTCGTCATCTTCACGCAGTTCGCTGATCTCTCCGCTGGCGAGTTTCTTCAGCACATCGCATCCTGCCGCTACGCCTTCGAAATAATCTCCCTCCCTGAAATGTGGGATGATGACATCCTCGATTATCCTCTTTGCATATGCGTCGGGAATGGCCCCCTCGAGTCCGTAGCCCACTGCTATGAAAATTTCTCCGTCTGAGAACGCAGTCTTCGGCTTGACCAGCATAACGACTCCGTTGTCGAACTTCTCCGAGCCCACCTGCCAGTCCAGACCTATCCTTGTGGCATATTCGGCCGCATCATACCCCTCAAGACTCTTCACGGTCACCACGGTTATCTGGTTCGAGGTTGTATCGTCAAAGGCGACGAGTTCATTCTCCAACATGGCAGTCTGCCTCCTGCTGAACAGTCCGGCAAAGTCATTGACCAGACGTGGCGGCTCAGGGCGTGCTGGAATTGCAGAAGCCTCCAATATGAAAGCGGCCCCGATAATCATCAGGGCCACGGTTCTGTATATTGTCGAAATCTTCTTCATCATCAGAATTCCACCTTAGGTGCAGTCTCCGCTCCCTCCTGTGCTTCGAAATATCCCTTCTTTTCGAAGTCGAACATCGAAGCGATGATGTTGTCCGGGAATCTGCGGATGAGGGTGTTATAACTCCTTGCAGCCTCGTTGAATTTCATCCTTTCTGTGGCAATCCTGTTCTCAGTGCCTTCCAACTGTGCCTGAAGATCACGGAAGTTCTGGTTCGCCTTGAGGTCAGGATAGTTCTCGGTGATCATCAGAAGGCGTCCGAGGGCAGACGAGAGTTCGCCCTGTGCCTTGTTGAATCTGGCGATTTCCTCAGGCTCCAGGTCTGTCGGATCCACAACCACCTGAGTGGCTCTTGCGCGTGCAGCGGTCACGTCCTCTAGAGTGGTGGCCTCGTGCTCCGCGTATCCCTTCACGGTAGCCACAAGGTTAGGGATGAGGTCGGCCCTGCGCTGATATACGTTCTCCACCTGAGCCCATGCTGCGCTGACTCCTTCGTCAGCAGTGACCATCGAGTTGTAAGCCCCCTTGACCCAGATGAATCCACCCAGCAGCACAGCGGCCACCACGATGGCGATGATAAGTCCTTTCTTCATATAAAATAAGTCCGTTTGGTTATTCTGCGTCACGTACGCATCTTACCGATGCACCGAAATTTGCCTTGTTACCCTTGCTGATGAAAAGATCCGGCTGAGTGGCAACCATATATCTGTAATATGCCATTCCTTCTTCTCCCTCCACTGAATCTGCGGTCCAGAATGCGGCATATTCGTACACTCCATTTGAGGCGGATTCCGGATATTCTCCGGCTTCTGTCCTCATGCCGAGGTTCATGTAGCCCGCTGGGATTGCGGAGAATCTGCTTTCATTCGTGATGGTTCCGACGGCTGGCCAGTAGTCCCACATGGTTATTCCGTTGAACTGAGCATCTGCCATGAGCTTGGCTGTGACGCCTTTGACCACTCCGTATTTTTCACTCTCGACTCCGGCAGCCTTTCCAAGGGCAAGCCAATCTTCTTCTGTCGGAAGTCTCCATCCCTCAGGACATGCAGCCAGCGCGTCTTCGTAGTTATAGAACCTTCCGAACACATCTGACATTATGTCTGCGTTACCGTAAGGTGCTCCACCTTTGCGGACTCCGATGTTGTTCCTGAACCATTCGAGATCGCCGATCTTCACATAGTAGTAGTTCTGGCCATCCACCGTGACGTGAGCGTCGGATGGGAGAATTCCAGTCGCTGTAAGTGAACCGTCAAGGCCTGGCTTCACTGTGGTCACATACTTGCTTGATGATGTTCCTGTGTAGTCCTCTGCAAAGGCATAGCATGCCACTGTGTAGACTGCCAGCGAGTCTGGGAAAGTATAGGTGAACGATCCGTCCGACTCCTGACCCTCAGGAGAAAGTCCGTTTTCGAGTCTGGTTGTATCGCTGGATGTCATTGCAGGAGTGACCTTCCAGTAGAATCCGATTCCTTTGTCTTCCGGATGGACAAGTCCTTTCGGGGTCATTGTCAGAGTCTGTCCCGGCTCAATGAACTGCGGTGCATGGAATGACAGATTGCCTTCCAGACTCGGCAGTACTTCCGCTTCGTCCTCGTCCTTCTTGCATGAGAGAGCCGCCAGAACAGAGGCGGCGATTATGGTCATTGAAGTCAGTCTTCTGATATTCATCTTTCGTCCGTGTTGATTAAATCATGCAAATATGGTCATTTTAATTTGAAAAACCGCTACCTTTGTACAAATACTTTGCCATCGGCATATACATAGACATGCATATATATCAGAATATTCCGTTTCTTGTCAGGATAGCAGTTCTTCTTCTGCTGCTCTGCTGCGTCTCGTGCACTCCGAAGAAGGGCTATGTCACCATCACCGGGTATGCCCAGGGCGGTACCTATGCCGTCAAGTTCAATATGGACGGAGTTTCTCAGAAGCCGGAGGAAATCCGCGATTCGGTAGAAGCCATACTCCACCGGATCGACTTCTCGCTATCGGGATATAACAAGAATTCACTTCTGAGCCGCTTCAATGCAGGAGAGACTGTGACTCCGGACTTTCTCTTTATGGATATATATACCCATGCATATGAGTTCTGGGAGGAGACCGAAGGGTTTGTGGATGTGGCGTCAGCCCCTCTTTTTGACCTTTGGGGCTTCGGATTCAAGAGCGGGGAAATGCCTTCCGACGAGACTGTGGCCCGGACCATACAGGAGTCGGGGATGATGAGACTCAGGGCAGATATCCGTTCTGCAGTTGCTGAGGACGGAACACTGGAGCCGGCAGACCTGCTGGATGAGCTTTCCGGAAATGCCTCCCCCTCGGCAATAGCCAGCCAGGTCGCACCGAAACTGAACTACAATGCCATCGCCCAGGGGTACAGTTGCGACCTTGTGGCTGCATATTTATATAGTCTCGGCGTCAAGGATATGATGGTGGATATAGGCGAGATATATTGTGACGGCGTCAATCCTTCGGGGAAGCAGTGGACTATCGGGATTGACCGCCCGGTGGACGGGAACAATGAACTCGGAGCGGATATCCAAGGCATATTCAGAGTGCCTTCCGGCCCTCATGGAGTGGTTACATCCGGGAACTACCGGAAGTTCTATGTCAGGGATGGCCGCAAATATGCTCACACGATAGATCCTCGGACCGGCTATCCCGTCAGCCATTCCCTCCTGAGTGCGACCGTCCTCGCCCCCGATGCCATGACGGCCGATGCCTATGCGACATACTGCATGGTGATAGGCCTGGATGCCGCAAGGGCTTTCATCGAATCGCGCCCTGATCTGGAGGCCTGCCTGATATATGACTCTGACGGCACCTTCGCCACATGGTGCTCTTCCGGATTCTCCCTCGAAACCGGTGGCAGGTAATCAATTGATTGCCAGGAGAATATGAGAAGTGCGTGCCGCCAAAGGGGAGCACGCACTTCGCATAATGTGCTGATACATAGAGGAATGGGTGGCGCGGGGTGATTGGGCGAATCCGTGCGAGAACGGCCTAAGGTGAATCCGTGCGAGGGCTACATCGAAGCAATGACCTCCAGCGACCAGGTCAGAAGACTCACCAGCCATTCCGTGACCGAGACCATGAATGCAGGGCACCAGCCGAGGCCTGAAAGGCCGAGGCAGACCAGCGCGAAGGGGATGATGAGTCCGGTCAGAGGCAGGGATATGAGATTGGTCAGCAGGAAGCGACGGGGGAAGGTTCCGAAATATAGATATGCGAGAGGACCCGTAGTCAGCTGACATGATATGGACAGGGCAGCGGAATTCCATATCCATCGCATGGCCTTGACCAGAGCCTTTCCGCCCAAAGTCGTTGTTCCGGCTTCCCCCGACGGCCAGAAATCCCTGATCCAAGGATATATGAACGCGATTCCGGCCATAGCGGCATATGAAAGCAGGAAACTTACGGACCTGACCGAAACCGGGTCAAGTGCAACCTGGATCAGCAGCGACGCCATCAGCACCTGCCTCAGACTGTGCATACGTCCGGTCATCCGGGCTGTCTCTCCGAGAAGGATGAATATGAAGGCGCGGACTATAGAGGGTCCGGCTCCTGTGGCCAGAGTGTAGAATCCGCAAAGAAATACGATGCCCGCAGAACGAATGCGCCGTCCGGCCATGCTGCCTCCCAAAAAGAAGAATGCTTTTGAGAAGATTCCGTAAATGATGCCAAGATGGAGTCCTGACAGCGCCAGGATATGAGATGCTCCGCTGTCACGGAAAACTTCGGTCAACTTGGGAGAAAGTGTGCTTCTCTCTCCTGTGAGCAGGGCTTTCAGCAGGGCGTTGGTCCGGGCGGAACTGAACGGAATGGAGTCGATGGCATTCTGCATCCGGAGCCCGAATTCTATGGCATATTCTTTAAAGGAACTGCAATCCGCAAAAGGAATATGATATGCAGAAATTGCTCCGGAAAGTGCCCCGCAACTGCCTGCGGAAAGGATTATGAGAGCCCGGACAACTCCATCCCCGATGCACAGTTTCTTCCTTAGCAGGAGTCCGCACAGACTCATAAGGCATGCGGCAAAGGCCAGTTCATGAATGACAAGTCCTCCCGCGCAGAAGGATGTCACGGTGCAGACCGTGACGATGGCTCCGATTGTAAAAGGCAGTGTTATCCCCGCAATTTCTCTCTCCACGTGCATAAGGTATAGAATTCCGGTTTCTTTTTGCTAAAGTAGCGATAAATTTTATAACTTTGCAAAGATTGACTTTAAATTTTTTAGTTTTCAATCAGAAAAGGCAAACAACAATTAAATTTTACATAAAATGATCATCTTAGTAGTCAATTGTGGAAGTTCTTCTCTGAAGTACCAGCTTCTCGACATGAAGAACGAAGAGGTTTACGATCTGCTCGCGAAAGGTCTCGTCGAGAGAATCGGAATGGAAGTGGGCTGCCTCAAGCATCAGGCGACCGGTAAGGAAACTCTTGTCAAGGAAATGCCTATCGCTGACCACACTGTGGGTATCCAGGCTGTCATCGACGCCCTTCTCGACAAGGAATATGGCGTTCTCAGCACTCTTGAGGACATCGAGGCGGTGGGTCATCGCGTGGTTCATGGCGCAGAGGATTTCGTGTGCAGCCAGCTGATCACTGACGAGGTTATAGCACAGCTTGAGAAATGCTCGGTGTTCGCTCCTCTCCATAATCCTGCAAACATCCTCGGTATCAGAGCGGTAAGCGCAGTGCTTCCGTCTGTTCCTCAGGTCGGAGTATTTGACACAGCGTTCCATCAGACAATGCCTGCATATGCATATATGTATGCTCTCCCATACGAATATTATGACAAGTACCGCATCCGCAGATACGGATTCCACGGAACAAGCCACAAATATGTCTCTGCAAAGGGTGCAAAGTTCGCAGGTCTTGACCTCGGATATTCGAAGATCATCACATGCCACCTCGGTAACGGTAGTTCCATCGCAGCTGTTGTAAATGGAAAGTCGATAGATACCACTATGGGCTTCACTCCGCTTGAAGGTCTCCTCATGGGAACACGAAGCGGAAGCGTCGATCCGGACGTAGTGACCTATATCCAGGAGAAGGAAGGTCTCAGCGCTGCCGAGATGAGCAAGGTGCTCAACAAGAAGAGCGGTTTCCTCGGACTTTCATGCGTGTCATCCGACGCCCGTGACCTTGATGCAGCAGCTAATGAAGGCGATGCAAAGGCAAAGCTCACACTCAAGAAACTCACTTACGAGATTACAAAGTATATAGGTGCATATGCCGCTGCGATGAACGGTGTGGACCTCATCGTGTTCACCGGCGGTATCGGAGAGAACAACAGCCGTCTCCGTCGCCGTGTCTGCGAGAACCTTACTTATCTCGGCGTGAAGTTCGACTATGACGCAAATGTCGCAAGGGGAGAGGACACAATGCTCACCCTTCCTGATTCCAAGGTCAAGGTGGCCCTCATCACAACCAACGAGGAGCTGATGATTGCCCGTGACACAATGCACATCGTCCAGAACGAAGAGTAATCTGTCGCTTTCGAGCGAAGCAGACAGTCATTTCGAACGAAGTCGAGAAATCTTATGTACACAAAATTTTCAGAAATAATAGCCGCCCTCCACGGCAGCGCCGACCGCAAGCGTATGGTCGCTGCCTGGGGAGTCGACGGTCACACTATCGCTGCTGCGGCAGAGGCTGTAAAGCAGGGTATTGCAGATGTTACCCTCGTAGGTGACAGGGATATGATATCCAAGGCTTGCGTGGCTGAGGGTATTTCTGAGCACCTCTTCACGGTTGTCCATAATCCTGATGAGATGAAGTCCATTGCCCAGGCTGTCCAGATGATACGTGACGGAGAGGGCGACTTCCTCATGAAGGGCCTCTGCTCGACCGACAAGTTCCTCCGCGCAATCCTGAACAAGGAGACCGGCCTTCTCCCTCCTAAGGGAACACTGACTCACTGCACCACTCTTGAAATCCCAAGTTATCACAAACTTCTCTTTGTGGGAGACGTGGCAGTGATTCCTGCTCCGGACATCAAGCAGAAGCAGGTGATCATGGAATGTCTGGTCAAGACTGCAAAGGCAGTTGGTGTGGAGAAACCTAAGGTCGCGATCATAGCGGCCACCGAACAGGTGCTTCCAAGCCAGCCGGCCACCATAGATGCCGCTCTTCTTGCAAAGATGGTGGACCGCGGACAGATCAAGGGATGCATCGCTGACGGCCCGTTGGCTCTTGACGTGGCTATCGACATGGAGTCTGTGAAGATCAAGGGACTGGTCAGCGAAGTCGCCGGAGATCCGGACTGCCTTCTTTTCCCTAACATAGAGTCCGGTAACGTCTTCTATAAGGCGAACTCCAAACTCGTTCCGGGAGTGAAGCAGGCAGGAATGCTCGTGGGCGCGAAGGTTCCATGTGTCCTTTCAAGCCGTGCCGACAGCATAGAGACCAAACTGAACTCCATCGCTATGGCTGCAATGGCGTCAAGATGACCGAAGATAACACATAACCGATAACACCGATACCGTTTTATGAAAGGTAGAATACTGGTAGTCAATACCGGCTCCACCTCCACAAAGATAGGATTCTATGACTCAGAAGAGAAACTCTTCGAGCAGAATCTTGCACACTCCGCTCAGGAAATCGCGCAATATGCTTCCGTAATGGATCAGACTCCCATGCGCCGTGACACCATCACGGACTTTCTGTCAGACAGGGGTATAGCATTGGAATCCATAGACATATGCATGGCAAGAGGCGGCCTCATCACTCCGATAAAGACCGGAGTCTATGAGGTCAATCAGGATATGCGTGATGCCCTCATGTCCGGCAAGGACGGAGTGCATGCCTGCAACCTGAGTGCCCTGATTGCAGACGATATCGCCCAGGAAGTGAACGAGACCCGTCAAGCGAAGGGAATAACGGAAAAATGCCGTGCCTTCATCGCAGATCCTCCTATGGCCGATGAAATGCTTCCGGAGGTAAAGGTCGGAGGAATCCCTGAATTCGAAAGAAGAACTCTTTTCCATGCCCTGAACTCACGTGCCATGGTCCGCAGATATGCCCGCAGCGTGGGCAAGACCAATAAGGACGTGACTGTCATCGTTGCCCATATGGGAGGCGGTTCCTCTGTCTCTCTTCATAGGAACGGACTTGTGATAGACACGAACGACGCCCTCGGAGGTGACGGACCTATAAGCCCTGAAAGGGCAGGCTCCGTGCCAGGATTCCCGCTTGTGGAGATGTGTTTCAGCGGGAAATACACCAAGGACGAGGTCAAGAAGAAACTTGTCGGCAAGGGCGGTGCAGTGGCGTATTTCGGTACGAACGACATCCGTGAGATCATTGCCCGTGCCCAGAACGGCGACCACGAATGCGACAGGTTCCTCAAAGGATTTGCAGTATCAGTTGCAAAATATATAGGTTCCCTCGCTACTGTCGTGGGAGGCAAGGTGGATGCCATAATCCTGACCGGCGGAATCGCTCATGCCAAGGATATCGTAAAGGACATCACCGACCGCGTCGGCTTCATCGCTCCGGTAGAGGTCTATGCCGGGGAGAACGAACTCGAATCCCTCGCCGAGAATGGCTATGGAATTCTGGCAGGAGAGTTCGATATCAGATACTATCAGATGCCGAGATAATCCTGCAGGATAACCATTTGACAATTAGTCTGCATTTAGCGATAAAAAATCACATGATTTAAGTCTGTTAATGATTATATTTGCGATAATCACTAACAGACTTTCTTTATGACCACATTCAACACAAGACTGATCCGTTTGACAGCAGTCGTCGTTGCAGGCGTTTCGCTGCTTGCCTGCCGCTCAGATTATGAGTTCGCATATCTCTACAAGGATCTTCCGTTTGAAATGGAGGAGGTTCAGCGTCCTCAGATTCCTGCCCGCGAGGTCAATATCAAGGATTTCGGCGGAGTCGGTGACGGGGTGCACCTCAATACCGAAGCCTTTGCTTCCGCAATAGACGCCCTGACTGAAGCAGGAGGCGGAAGACTGGTAGTCCCGACCGGAATCTGGCTGACCGGCCCGGTGACGCTGAAGGACAACATTGACCTGCACATCTGTCCGGATGCAGTCCTTCTGTTTTCGACAGACAGGAGTCTCTATCCGATAGTCGAGACTGTCTTCGAAGGACTTGATACTAAGCGGTGTCTAGCTCCGATAAATGCCGACGGAGCGAAGAACATATCCATAACGGGAGGCGGAACCATTGACGGAAACGGTGATTCCTGGCGTCAGGTGAAGAAGTCCAAGATCTCTCCGTCACAGTGGAAGGAACTTCTCAAAAGCGGAGGATTTACCAATGCAAAGGGCGATCTGTGGTACCCCGATTCAAGTTCTTTCAGGGGTTCGGTGGTGAGCGATGCCTTCAATGTTCCTCAGGGTCTGACCACAGACCGTGAGTGGGAAAGCGTGAAGACATATCTGCGTCCTGTCCTGATCGGTCTGAAGAACTGTGAGAATGTCCTTCTCGAAGACTGTCTGTTCCAGAATTCTCCATGCTGGAATATACATCCTCTGATGTGTAAGAATGTGATCATCAATAATATAACTGTCCGCAATCCTTGGTATTCCCAGAACGGAGACGGTCTGGATGTGGACTCGTGCGAGGATGTGCTTGTGATCAATTCAAGTTTCGATGTAGGCGATGACGCGATCTGCATAAAGTCCGGAAAGGATGCAGACGGACGCCGCAGGGGCAGGCCTTGCCGTAACCTCATAGTGGACAACTGCATCGTGTTCCACGGCCATGGCGGCTTTGTGGTCGGAAGCGAGATGTCCGGCGGTGTAGAGAATATCAAAGTCTCCAACTGCCGTTTCCTCGGTACGGATGTGGGCCTGCGCTTCAAGAGTTGCCGCGGACGAGGCGGTGTGGTCAGAAACATATTCATTGAAGACATAGTCATGATGAACATCCCTACCGAACCTCTTCTCTTTGACCTTCATTATGGCGGCAAGTCCGCTGTCGAGGCGGCTGAGGAAGGTGCTTCTCCTTTCGATGTGCCATATGTCGAGGCTGACGAAACCACTCCTCAGTTCAGGGATATCTACATCAGGGACGTGGTCTGCAGCGGCGCTGCAAGAGCGATGTATTTCAACGGAATCCCTGAGAAGAACATCGAGAACATCGTGGTCGAGGACTGCCGGATTGTCTCTGACAAGGGTGCGGACCTCAGATATTCCGACGGAGTCGTTCTGAAGAATATCGCTATAACCCAGTCTGAAGGACAGGGATACAGTGTGGCAAATTGCCGGAATGTGGTAATTGAAGGCTGCACTGACGCCTCAGGAGAAGATGTTCCGGATGTGTTCAACCATAATTCGACAGATGTCAAGATAAATCGGTAATCAGGATAAATCAGCAATGAAGAAGATATTTTTTGCTTTCGCTGTCCTCTTGTCACTGACAATGACCGCTCAGGACAAGATAGTCCTCCGCCTGATGGGAGATTCCACCATGGCCGACAAGGACCTCTCATATGAAAATCCTGAAAGAGGCTGGGGTCAGCGTCTGAAATCCCATGTGGATACGAATGTTGTGGTTGTCAATTATGCCCAGAACGGACGCAGTACCAAGAGCATTCAGACCCTCGGCATATGGGACCGTGTAAAGAAGGACCTCAAGGCTGGGGAATATCTGTTCATCCAGTTCGGACACAATGACTCCAAGGAGTCCGACACCACGAGATATGCCGCTCCTTTCGGAGCCTATCAGGCCAATCTGAGACTCTTCATCGACCATGCCCTGAGTGTGGGTGCAAAGCCGGTCCTTTTCACCCCGGTGTCCCGCCGCTGGTTCGACAGCGAAGGCAATCTCAGGACCGACTGTCACGGGGACTATCCTGCTGCCGTGAAGCAGGTGGCTCAGGAATTTGGACTGCCTCTGATCGACGCGAATGCCGCGACCCAGGAATGGCTGTCTTCGCTTGGAGACGAGCCTTCACGCAAGTATTACATGTGGGTGGAGAAGGGTACAAATCCAAAGCACCCTGACGGTAAGGTGGACAACACTCACACCAACGTGGCGGGTGCAAGGAAGATTGTGAACATCCTTCTTCCCGAAATAGTGAAGGTTATCCCTGAACTTGCCGCGCATGTGGTGGAATATGATTTCGTCGTGGCCAAGGACGGAAGCGGAGACTTCTTCACCGTCCAGGAGGCCGTGAACGCTGCTCCGGACTACTGCAAGCAGGACGAGACCACCATATATGTCAAGGACGGAAGATATGAGGAGAAGGTCACCATACCTGCCAACAAGCAGCGTCTGCACATCATCGGGCAGTCGGCGGCCGGGACCGTGATCACCTGGAGCGACTATGCGAAGAAGATCGGCCCGACCGGATATGAAATGGGCACATCGGCCACATCTACAGTCTTTCTGTATGCCGATGACTTCCTCGCTGAGAACATCACCATCGAGAATGCCTCCGGTGAGGGAAAGGATATAGCGCAGGCTTGCGCCATCACTGTGGACGGAGACCGTGTGGCCTTCATAAACTGCCGTTTCGTCGCGAACCAGGATACCATATATACATATGGAAAGGGTAAGAAGCAGTATTACAGAGGCTGCTGGATAGAAGGAACCACCGACTTCATCTTCGGAGCATCGACATGCTGGTTCGAGGACTGCACCATACTGAGCAAGAGGAACAGTTATGTGACTGCCGCCTCCACCCCGGAAGGAGAGGAGTACGGATATGTGTTCAGGAACTGCCGCCTCATCAGCGACGGCAACACCGACAAGGTATATCTCGGCCGCCCGTGGAGACCTTTTGCCAAGACCGTCTTCATTGACTGCGAACTCGGAGACCATATCCTGAAGGAAGGCTGGCACAACTGGAACAAGCCTTATGCGGAAAAGACCACCTTCTATGCCGAATACGGCAGCAAGGGACCAGGAGCCGCACCTCAGGGGGACAGAGTGAAATGGAGCCATGCTCTGAAGGAAAAGGATGTCAGGAAATATACGCCGGCAAATGTGCTCAAGGCCGATTCTGAAATCGACAAGCATGGTGTGGATGTGAAGGTCGAGTGGTATTTCAAGGTATTTTAGCATATGCGTGTCCGCAAGGTCATATATCTGATGACGGCAGTCCTACTGTTTTTCGGTGCTGCCGGCCGATATAGTGCCCAGGCAGAGCCTTTGGAGTTCATATTCGAACACTATTCTTCGGATGACGGCCTGCCTCACAATTCCATATGCGACATACATCAGGACTCCCGCGGCTATCTGTGGCTCTGCACCTGGTACGGTCTGAGCAGATATGACGGAAACGGTTTCGTGAACTATGCCATGCTTCCCGGAGACTACTCCAACCTTTCCCACAACAGGATACTTTCCATGAAGGAAGATGCTGCAGGCTACCTCTGGGTCATCACCTACGACTATCATCTATACCGTTTTGATGTAAGGAACGAGGACTTTACGGCTGTTCCCGGTGGACTGAAGGATTTTCCTGTCTCGGGAATACAGGTCGGCGAGATTATGCCTGACTCATCGGGAAACATGTGGGTCAGCATAGAGGGTTCCGGACTTCTGAAGGTGGCTCCGGACCTTTCATATGAACATTATTTCACCAGGACAGGCAAGGACATATCTTTTCTGTTCGAGGACTCGTCAGGCGCTGTCTATGTGGTGTCCGAAACCGGAATATCCATGATCCGTGACGGCCATATGTCTCTGCTTTCGAGAAATTCCGATGTCGTGGCCTTTGTGGAGAAGGACGGCTTCCTGTATTTCGCCTTCAAGGGAGGACTTGTCAGGGTGGATATGTCCACAAGGGAGCAGACAAGAGTGGATTTCACAGGTCTCGGAGTTTCGGAAGCCACTTCCATGGTCATGACCGGAGACGACGGAACCATATATATAGGTTTCAGAGACAATGCGGTGGCTTCTCTTGACACGGACTCATTGTGTCTTTCCCTTCACAGGAATGACATGGGACGTGTCAGATATCTCTTTCCGGACCCGGAAGGACTTCTGTGGATAGCCACTGAACGCACCGGAATATATTCTTATGACGCCTCCCGGAACAGGTTCAGGCATTATGAGCATTCCAACAATGTGATGTCCTACTATGTGGACACTCTTGCCAGTGTGAAGAACTCTGACGGAAGGCTTTGGATTAAGATGAACAACTACGGATTCGGCTATTACGACCGCTCCTCGGATGAAATCGTGCCTCTGAGCAATGTCAGGGAGCAGAAGGACAGCCGGTTCATGAACGGTGTGGCCTGCTATGAGACAGACGATGCCGGTGTCCTGTGGATGTCCACTGTGGGCAGGGGACTGGAAAGGGTGACGGCCATATCTTCTGATGTGGATGTGATAGTGCCTCCTACCCGTTCTGATGACCCTAAATCTTCCAGTGAGGTCAGGGCCATGCTCAGGGACAGCAACGGATATGTGTGGGTGGCGACCAAGAGCCGTGAACTTTACAGATATTCCCCCGACATGAAGAAGTGCAGGAGATTTCCTGACGGAAGAAGCGGTGATGTGGGAGTCATATATTCAATATTCGAGGACAGGGACGGCAACATCTGGCTCGGCACCAAGGGTGACGGACTCATCCGCATGAAGCCTGATGGCGACGGCTACAGGTGGACACGCTACCGCAGCGAGCCTTCCGATCCGACTTCCTTGAGTTCGGACAACATCTATTCCATCGTGCAGGACCATGACGGAAGGATCTGGGTGGGCACTTATGGAGGATCCCTATCCATGCTTCCGGATGCGGACAGCAGGGAATTCGTCACTGTTTACAACAGTTTTCCCGACTATCCTCAGGAGGCGGGAGACAGGGTGAGATACCTGCATTGCATGCCTGACGGACTCATGCTTGTCGCCACTGTCGGCGGTCTGGTCATGTTCAGACCTGTTGACAACCCGGAACTTACATCATTCGAACTCGTCCAGAAGATTCCCGGCGACCGATGCTCGCTCGGCAACAACGATGTCCTTCATATCTTCACCGACAGGAACGGAAACACATGGCTGTGCACTTTCGGAGGCGGTCTCAACAGGCTGTACTTTGAGGAAGGAATTCCTCGGTTCGAGGTCATATGCGGTGAGGAAGGACTTGTCAGCAACATAGTCCATTCCGCGGTTGATGACGCGGATGGCGTGATATGGATAGCAACCGAGGCCGGATTGTCTTCATATGACCCTAAGACTTCCAGAGTCAGGAACTACGCCAGCCATGACGGTGTCCCGTCCACTTCATTCAGTGAAGCCACCTGCGCCTCTCTTGACGACGGTTCCGTGATTTTCGGAACATATGACAATATATATAGGATAGATCCCCACCGGTTCGCCGATTTCAGTCACAGGAACAGGATAGTCATATCCGGACTGTACATAGACGACAGACGTGTGCCTTTCGATGATGAGATCGTCATTCCTCATGACTGCTCGTTCTTCAGGATAGATTTCGCTTCCCTTGATTTCAGCGGTCACAGGGACATTTCCTTCTCATATATGCTTGAAGGCTATGACAAGACATGGATATCGAGTTCAGGAGTCAGCAAGGTTACATATTCGAGGATACCTCCGGGCAGGTATCATTTCAAGGTGATGGAGACCTATCCCGATGACGGGTCGGCCGCGACGGTTGCCGGAGTCGGTGTCAGGGTCAGGTCGTCTATATGGAACTCCGTATATGCGGTTGTCATATATGCGCTTCTTGCCTTGGGACTTGTCTTCGTCGTGTTCCGTCTTCTCTTCACTTCCATGAAACTCAGGACCGACATGAAACTGGAACAGGGACTGAACGAGATAAAGATGAGGTTCTTCACGAATGTGTCCCATGAACTCCGCACGCCTCTGACCTTGATCCTTGGCGGAATAGAGGAGGTGGGCAAGGACATCGAGCCGGGTTCCAGAAACGAATACAGTGTCAATGTCGTGAAGAAGAACGCCCGTAGGATGCTCACTCTGGTGAACCAGCTTCTTGACACGAGGGATATGGAAGACGGGCATATGCGTCTGAATTCCAGTCTTTTCGATGTGGTCAGACTTGTCAGGGACATTTATGACGACTTCCGTGACATGTCTGTGGAACGACAGATGGAGATGCGCATCGTCAAATCGGTTGACAGCCTCATGGTCTGGGGCGATGCCATAAGGCTTGAAGCCCTTGTGTATAATCTTCTTTCCAATGCCTTCAAATACACCTCGGATGGAGGAAAGATCGAGGTCGGCGTTCTGTATAGGGACGGGGATGACGATTTCCGTATCATGGTGAAAGACAATGGAATAGGTGTGGCGAAGGAATATCAGCAATCCATATTCGAACCGTTCAACAAGGGCAATGCTTCTGCCTTCAGAGGAATGTCAAGCAGCGGAATCGGACTGTCCTTCTGCAAGGAGATCGCCGAGATCCATGGTGGAGAGATATGGGTAGAAAGCGATAAGGGGGGGGCAGGTTCTAAATTCTTTGTACGTCTCCCTGTCGGTAAGGGACTTCAGACTGAGAATCACGGACTAAGCAAATACAAGGTCGAGCCGACCTGTCCGGAGGATGCCCTGAAGGTCCTCGTGGTGGAGGATAATGCGGAACTGCGCATATATATCTACAACAGCCTTTCAGCAAAATACAATGTACGTGATGCCGGTAACGGCAAGGAGGCCCTGCAGGTCATTGCAGAGGGCTGGGTCCCTGATATTGTCATCACAGACCTGATGATGCCTCAGATGGACGGCATGGAACTCATCGGGGCGCTTCGTGATGATTTCAACACAAGTCATATCCCTATAGTGATGATAACGGCGAAGCATGAGGATGACACTCATGTGCGTGCCATGAAGTATGGAGCGGACGGATATATCGCCAAGCCGTTCTCGATGGCTCTGCTTGAGGCACGTATCGACAATATCTTCGAACGCAGGAGGCGTCTGATGAAGAAGTCCGGAAAGATTGACCTGTCTCCGGAGGAAATCGTCATCACGGACAAGGACGAGCAGATGATAAAGAAGGTGATGGCATGGCTGGAGGAGAATGTCGCGGATCCGGACATCACCGTCGACCAACTTGCCGGACACGTCGGCATGGGCCGTACATCCATGTACAACAAGATAAAGGGACTGACCGGCAAGGCTCCTGTGGAACTCATCCAGGAGTTCAGGATGGAGAAGGCAAAGTTCTATCTCAAGAGCGGTCAGTATTCCGTATCCGAGACCTCATATAAGGTGGGATTCTCTGATCCCGGCTATTTCAGCCGCTGCTTCAAGAAACATTACGGAATCGCTCCGGCAGACTACATAAAACAGAGTAAAAACAATTGATGTTATCGTATGAAAAGACTTTTGATGTTATTGTCCATGATTGCCGTCACAGTCTCAGTGATGGCGCAGGAACCCTATTCGGTGAGGATGATTAGGTCTGAAATGAAGAGGAATCCCGATGCCACATATCTGGACGGACGCAATGGTGAAAGGAAATGGAACTATACTACAGGTCTGGAACTCAAGTCCTTCATGGATGCAGCAAAGCGTTATGAACTTCCGGAAGTCGTGGATTATGTACGTGCCTGGGCTGATACGATGGCCACAGAGGACGGAAAGGTCTATAAATACAAGAAGTCCAACTACAATGTGGACCATATCTGCCCTGCCCGGATCTATTTCGACCTGCATGACATGTATGGAGACCAGGACAAGAGATACCGCCGTGTGACCAGGATGATCCGCGAGCAGATAGACGACCAGCCGCGCACCGGTTCAGGGGAGTTCTGGCACAAGCAGATATATCCTTATCAGGTGTGGCTTGACGGCTTCTACATGGCCCTGCCGTTCTATGCCGAATACACGAAGAGATATGCGCCGAAGGAGCAGAAGGACTCCCTCTTTGCAGACATCGTCCATCAGTTCACGGCCGGTGCTGCAAATACTCTGGACAAGAAGACCGGACTGTTCCGCCACGCGTGGGACGAGTCGAAGTCGATGTTCTGGTGCGACCCTGAGACCGGACTTTCCGAGCATGCATGGGGACGTGCGAACGGCTGGTATGCCGTAGCGCTTGTTGAGGTCCTGGACTATATTCCGGATAAATTCCCCGGGAGACAGGAACTCATAGACCAGTTGAACTATTTTGTGGAAGTACTGCCGAAGTGGGCTGACAAGGAGACCGGGATGTGGTATCAGGTCCTCGACTGCCCTGAGCGTGAGGGCAACTATCAGGAGTCGACATGTTCGATAATGTTCACCTATGCCTTCCTCAAAGGTCTCAGACGCGGATATATTGATCAGAAGCACAAGGATTACATCTACGGCCTTTATCCTAAGTTCATAGACACTTTCGTGAAGGAGAATGAAGACGGAACCATATCCATAACCGACTGCTGCTCAGTGGGTGGTCTCGGAGGAGCGCAGATGAGAAAGGGAGATTTCGAATACTATCTCAGCGAGCCGATAATCGAAAACGACTGCAAGGGAGTGGGACCGTTCATATGGGCTTCTCTTGAATGGGAGGCTGCAAACAACATCGACTGGACTCCTGATGCAGGGGAGCGTCCTCTGGCTTTTGAAGGTGCGGAAGGATGCGGAAAATATACTGTCGGAGGCCGTGGTGGAAAGGAATATGTCGTTACCTCGCTGGCAGATGACGGCTCCGAAGGGACACTTCGCCATGCAGTGGAGGCTGAGGGACCGAGGATAGTGACCTTTGCCGTGGAAGGTGATATCCATCTCGCCGGACCTCTGAACATAAGGAATCCCTATCTGTCTGTCCTTGGCCAGACTGCTCCAGGCAATGGAATCACCCTCAGAGATCACAACGTGTTCATAACAGCAGACCAGGTGATACTCAGATATCTGCGCATACGTCTGGGAACAGCGGCTTCCGTTGAGGCGGATGCAATCGGAGCAAGGCATTGCAGCAATATAATCATAGACCACTGCTCTTTGAGTTGGGGAACAGACGAGAACGCATCGTTCTACAATTTCAGGGACGCCACCATCCAGTGGTGCATCATATCGGAAGCGCTCAATGCTTCTGTACACCATAAGGGCAAGCATGGATATGGCGGCATCTGGGGAGGCAGGAACATCACCTTCCATCACAACCTCTTCGCGCACAACAGCAGCCGCAATCCTCGTTTCGACCATCCTGTGATATATTGGAATAACGACCTTCTGCATTTCAGAGGTACAGTGGATTTCCAGAACAATGTGGTCTACAACTGGGGGATGAAGGCGATATATGGCGGTGAGGAAGGCTGGTTCAATGTCCGTGACAACTGGTTCCGTCCGGGACCGGCCACACGTAATCTTGACGGTGAATGGCTGGATATCAGCACATCCGAGATCACTTCTATGATTCCCGGTAACTTCTACCTTGACGACAATGTATATGATATATCTGCCGTAAGACGGGGAGGCCTTGACGGCAGACTTCCTGATGAAGGCAGGATCGCGCAGCGGCAGGAGGAATATGAAAAGGAATCGGTGGATGAGCCGTTCCGGATATCAGTCGCGACTGAGGCTCAGGATGCGGATGACGCATATAAGGCAGTCCTCAAATATGCGGGAGCATCGCTCAAGCGTGATTCCATAGACAAGCGCATCATCAGGGAAGTCAAGAAGGGGACGGCACAGTTCTCCGGCTCGGTGACTGGCCTTCCGGGACTTATAGACTCCGAAAACGACGTGAAATAATCCGACTGTCATTTCGAGCGAAGTCGAGTAATCGACGAAGTCGCTGAAGCGAATGCGGAAGAAATCTATAGAACTGAAGAAATGAAGAAACTGTTACCAATATTATTCCTGGCCATCCTCGTGGCCTGCCACCCCGACGAACCCGTGGCTTCGACAGAAGTGGCCGCTCCGTCCGATGTCAGGCTTTATTATGCCGATCAGACATCCCTCACATTCGTATGGTCCGAAGTCGAGGCTGCCGACTACTATGTAGGCAGGCTGGAGACGGCGGAAGGCGAACTTGTGGCCTCCGGTCAGAGGTCTGTGGAGGAGTTGCGGATCACGTATGAGGGACTGCCTGAGGATTCTGACTTCCTGTTCAAGGTCAAGGCCGTGGCGGGACAGGTGCAGTCGCAGTACTCGGAAACGGTCTCGGCATCCACTCTTGCAGAAGGCGAGGAACCGCAGCCTCCTGTGGAGCCTGACCCTGGCACAGATCCGGGCACTGACTCTGGCGCAGATCCCGGCACAGATCCGGGCGACGGTCCGGCTCCGACCCCAGTCCCGAACGACTATTATGCCCAGTTCAAGATTCCTGCTCATGAGGATACCCACGCCAAGGCTCTTGCCTTTCCAGGCGCAGAGGGAGGCGGAATGTACACCACTGGAGGCCGTGGCGGCAAAGTCATCCATGTGACCAACCTTGATGATTCCGGTGCAGGCTCTCTCCGTGCGGCGTTGTCGGAGTCAGGTGCGAGGACCATCGTGTTTGATGTGGCGGGTCTCATTGAACTTTCCAGATCTCTCGACATAGCCAAAGGTGATGTCACAATAGCCGGTCAGACCGCTCCCGGCGATGGAATATGCATAAAGAATTACTCTACCCGTGTAAACGCGGACAATGTCATCATCCGTTTCGTACGTTTCCGTATGGGGGATGAAAAGAAGACGGAAGATGATGCCATCTGGGGACGTTACCACAAAAACATCATTCTCGACCATTGCTCTATGTCATGGTCAACGGACGAATGTTCTTCTTTCTATGCCAACATCAACTTCACCTTGCAGTGGTGCATCCTGACGGAAAGCCTCCGGAATTCTGTCCATGATAAGGGCGAGCATGGCTACGGAGGCATCTGGGGCGGCAAGAATGCCTCGTTCCACCACAATCTTCTTGCAAACCATGACAGCCGCAACCCGCGTATAGACCATCCGCAGATCTACGATACATACATATCGACACATCGCGGCAATGTGGATTACCGCTGCAATGCCGTCTATAACTGGGGCGATAACTCCACCTATGGAGGCGAAGACGGATGGTTCAATGTCATCAACAATTATTACAAGCCGGGACCTGCTTCCAAGGACAGACAGTATTTTGTAGATGCGTACGGGGTTTACACAAAGGATGGGGTTACGTATGCCGACAGTTACCCGGAACTCTATCTTTCCGGCAATGTGAATACCAGAAACAGCCTTCAGAACGACATAACCGGCATATATTGGCACAGCGGCTCGTCATATGGCAATTACCAGACTCTGCTATCTGCACCATTAGCCCTTGCAGGGCCTTCAGGTGAGGATATCTATACCACTACCCATACTGCGGAAGACTCATTCACCCGTATCTGCACATCTGCAGGTGCCTCTCTTTCAAGAGATGCCGTAGATGAGCGTGCCTGCAATGATGCAAAGACCGGGACAGCGACTTTCGCTGACGGAGGCAACGGCTCTAAGAACGGTATCATCGACACTCAGACTGCTGTCGGAGGCTGGTCGGCATATTCGGCAGATTCTGCGGAAGTGGCCGCGGTAAAGGACTCGGACGGAGACGGAATGCCCGACTGGTTCGAAGATCAGTTCGGTCTGAACAAGTCGGACGCATCTGACGGGAACACAAAGACCCTGGATTCATATTTCCGTTATACCAACCTGGAAATGTACCTGCATTATCTGGTGAAGGACATTGTCGCTTCTCAAAACATCGGCGGGTCTTATGATAAAATCTGACGGCCTGTTAAAAAGTACAAGCATTGCGATAAAATCTCCCTGACCTCTTTTGCGTATTAAGGTAAATTCGCAATATCGAAAATCTACTAACTACTAAACAATAACCAAAACAGTCTTTTATGAAAAATCTGACTTACAGGATTTCTCTGCTGATCTTAGGATTGTTCGCGGCGGCGGCTGTGAATGCCCAGGAGATCAGAGGTGTCGTGTCAGACGTGAATGGAGAACCTCTGATAGGGGTTTCCGTTTTCGTGGACGGCACAACTTTAGGAGTCTCAACAGGTGTTGACGGTGGCTATGCCATCAATATACCTGATGCCAAGGGCAAGGCTCTTGTGTTTTCGATGATCGGTCTCGCCGAAAAGAGGGTAGTCATCGGCAACAGTACAACAATCAATGTAACTCTCGAAGAAGACGCCAACTTCCTTGACGAAACCGTCGTCATCGGTTACGCCACGGTCAAGCGCCGTGACCTCATGGGTTCGGTGACATCGGTCGGAAACGAGACTCTCCAGCAGGTGCCGGTGGCAACCGTAGGCGAGGCTCTCGCGGGTAAGATGGCCGGTGTACAGGTAACTGCTACAGAAGGTGATCCTGATGCTGAAATCAAGATCCGTGTCCGCGGAGGCGGTTCGATCACCCAGGATTCATCTCCTCTTTACATCGTTGACGGATTCCCTGTCGAGAGCATCTCTGACATTCCTGCATCCGACATCCAGTCGATCGATGTGCTGAAGGATGCATTCTCAACAGCAATCTATGGTTCACGAGGTGCAAACGGTGTAGTTCTCGTGACTACAAAGTCAGGTGCTTCCGGCAAGATTTCCGTAAGCTATAATGCCTATTGGGGACAGAAGTGGATGGCCAACGCAGGTGCGATACAGACAGGCTCACCGTATGATTTCGTAAGAAATCAGTACGAATTAGCAGTTATGAGAGACAGCGTTGATGATGACTATGTCGCAGTGTTCGGTGTATTTGAAGACATGGATCTTTACAAGTCTGTTGAAAAGAACGATTGGGTGAAGAAGGTATTCGGAAATACCGGCTCTACCTTTAACCAGAACATTTCCGTTTCAGGATCAGGTGACAAGGTGAAGTGGACTGCAAGTTATGCTCATGTCGGTGACAATGCCATTATGCTTGGTTCAAATTACAAGCGTGATAACATTTCTTTTAAGACTCAGTACAAGCCTATAAAGCAGATTACCGTGGATATCAATGCAAGGTATTCTCGTACAGAAGTTCTTGGAGCAGGTGCCAATTCATTGAACGATAGTGGCTCTACATCAAGCAACGGACGTCTCAAGCATGCTGTTCAGTACACTCCGTTCCCGATTACCGGTGTGGCTTCGGATTCCGACCTTGCAGAGGACTATGGTGACAATGCTCCGCCTCTTCAGTCTGTAGCAGACAATGACAATAAGCGTATCCGCAAGAACTGGACACTCAATGGTGCATTCACATGGCACATAATCAAGAACCTTAACCTCAGGATTGAAGGTGGTGTTGATGATTATTCGCAGGAGGATAATCGTTTTTACGGTCTTACGACTTATTATGTCGGCAACAGCGCGACATATAAGAATCAGCCGGCAATGCAGTACAAGAATGCATTCCGCACTAAGTACCGCACAACCAATACAATCAATTATAACTTCGCTGAAGTGTTTGATAATGACAAGCATAAGCTTGATGTTCTTTTAGGACAGGAATACATCCTCACCAAGTCAAACTCTCTTTCTACAACGGTGGAGGCGTTCCCGACATTCTTTGATTCAGAGATGGCATGGAACTTCATGGCTTCGGGTACTCCTATTGCTGCAAACAATTTCTACAATCCTAACGAACAGCTTCTGTCATTCTTTGGAAGAGCAAATTATGACTATGACGGCAGATATGCTGTTTCTGCAACAGTACGTGCCGATGGCTCGTCTAAGTTCGCAAATGGCAATCAGTGGGGTGTCTTCCCGTCAGCAGCAGCATCTTGGACCATTTCAAATGAGGGATTCCTAGAGGATGCGACATGGCTTAATAACCTCAAACTTCGTTATAGCTATGGTACGGCCGGCAATAACAATATCCCTTCGAATGTCTCATCCCTTCTTTTTCAGGCGAACAATACGCAGTGGATTTCTATGAGCAATACATGGTGGGGTTCTACCACTATAGGAGGAAAGTCTATAATGCCGAATCTGGATCTTACTTGGGAAACAACAGTTTCACACAATATAGGTCTCGACTATGCATTCCTCAACAGCCGCATCAACGGGTCGTTTGAGGTCTATCATAATACCACGAATGACCTGCTCATTCAGTTCCCGACGGCAGGTTCAGGTTATGACTATCAGTACCGTAACATGGGCTCTGTTCAGAATCGTGGTTTTGAGGCTAGCGTCAATTTCGTGATTGTCGAGAAGAAGAATTTTGGACTCACCTTAGGTGGCAATATCAGTTTGAATGAGAACAAGGTGACATCGCTTGGAGGCCTTGATCAGATTGAGGCTACTTCCTCTTGGGCATCCACTGAGATTGGAACGGATTACATTGTCACTGTAGGTCGCCCTCTCGGTGATATGTACGGATATGTTTCCGATGGCCGTTACTCTGTTGATGAATTCACTTATGATGGATCAAAGTGGGTTGCAAATGAAGGTACAGTCGATGCATCAGATGTTTTGGGCTCTGAATTTTTCCGCCCGGGAGCAATGAAACTAAAGGATCTGGATGATAACGGTGTGATTGATGCAAACGACAAGACCATCATAGGAAATGCTCAGCCTCTTGGGGTCGGTGGTTTCAATCTTTCAGGTTACCTGTACGGAATAGATTTCTCCGCTAACTTCAATTATGTGTTCGGCAACGAGATTTATAATGCCAACAAGATTGAGTTCAGTCATTCACGTAAGTATTCAAACCGAAACCTTCTCGCTTCAATGAATGTTGAGAACCGCTGGACAAATATAGATTGGGAAACAGGTGAGGAAATTACTGATCCGGATCTTCTTACGCAGGTCAATGCTGGAACGACAATGTGGAGCCCGGGCGCCAATAAGGCAATCTTCTCCGATTGGGCGGTCGAGGATGGTTCTTTCCTCCGTCTGCAGTCGGCAACCATCGGTTATACACTTCCTCAGAAGTGGACTATGAAGATCAAGATGCAGAAGCTCCGTGTATATGTTACCGGAACCAATCTGTTCTGTCTGACCAAATATTCCGGCTATGATCCTGAAGTCGATACCAGACGCTCAACTCCTCTTACTCCGGGCGTTGACTGTTCGGCTTATCCTAAGAGCACAGGTTTCGTGGTGGGTGTGAACGTTACATTCTAAACTTTCAAACAGAAATCATTATGAAACTTATCGATAAAATACTTTTGAGTGTAGGAATGCTTACGGCAGTCGTCGCATTCACTTCTTGCGAAGATGGCTTGACCACACCGACACAGTCATCCTTTGATGAGTCTGTGGTATTTTCAAATTACACTCTTGCCGAATATAATGTATTCGGAATCTATGAGGTCTTCGGTCACACCAACTGTCATCGTGGACGTTATCTCCCTTGGTATGGATTCAATACGGATATTGAACTCTATAACAATACGGATGCAGATGAAAAGTCAAGCATTGCAAGATACTCTATGACAACCACTAACGGACAGCTTAATCTCTCCAATGGTCCATATAATGAACTTATGGGTGGTATCGAGAGAGCTAACCTTGCAATAAAGGGTATCCGTAATTATGGAAATGTTGAGAATGATGCTGATATGGCAGCGCTGCTTGGTGAGGCGCTGTGCGCCCGTGCACTCCTCTATACAGAACTCTTGAAGGCGTATGGCGAGGTTCCGGCCCGTTTCGAACCAATAGATGCCGAGACCATTTATCTTAACAAGGCAGATAAGGATATCATCTACAAGCAACTCCTGTCAGATCTTGAAGAGGCATTCGGTTATATGGCGTGGCCGGGAAAGAGCAGCGTAACATCTACTACCGACCGTCCTAGCCTTGCTTTTGCAAAAGGACTTTACGCCCGTCTGTGTCTCATGGCATCAGGATACTCTCTTCGCCCTGACGAAGGTCTGGTGGGAAAGGGTAATGCCGGTACGGTAAGGCTTTCTACTGATTCCGAGCTTTCAAAGGAAGTCCTTTATCCGAAGGCTCTTGCCGCCCTCAAGGATGTGATTGAAAACTCCGGCCTTTCACTGATGGACTATGAGCAGCTTTGGAGAGAATTCAATAATATGGATATCACAGCCGGTAAGGAAGTCATTTATGTCATTCCGTCATCAGATACCCGAGGACGCTGGAACTATACATTCGCTATCAGGACAGAAGGAAATCCGGATTGGACTTCCGGCCCGACAAGCAGCCGTGGTGGTACTGCAGGCCCTGTTCCTACGCTTTATTGGAAATATGGCGATCAGGATGTCCGTCGCGACCTCAGTTGTGTTAACTGGAAATGGGTTCTTGGCCCTAACGGGACCAATGTTCCTGAACTCGCTGGCCCGAATGACTGGTATTTCGGTAAGTTCCGTCTTGAATGGCAGACCAAGGTCCCTTATCTCGGAGGTAACGATGATGGTATCAAGCCGGTTTATATGAGATATTCGGATATTCTTCTCATGGCGGCTGAGATCGCTAATGATCCGGCATGCGGAACCCGCGACGAGTCTTTTGCAAAGGAATGTCTTCTTAAGGTTCGTAAGAGAGCATATAAGGGGAATGAGCCTGTGGCTACCGCATATGTGAATGGCCTCAGCGGTCAGGAAGCTGTCTTTAATGCGATTGTGGATGAACGCGCTCTTGAATTTGTCGGTGAGATGCTTCGTAAACAGGATCTTATCAGGTGGAATCTCCTCAAATCCAAGATGGATGAATCAAAGGCAGAACTTAAGACATGGATGGACGATGCGGGAAATGAATTTGGACCTGCTGTATGGTACAGGTATGCTTCTGATGGTTCCCTGGAGACATACGGATATCATGAGAAATCCACAACAGATGTGGCGCCCGATGGTGATGGCTGGGAATGCTATACCAATTCAAGCGGTGATGTATCAACTTATTTTAAGTTCATTTCATCTGATACAGGTACGTATAGTGAATCAGCGCAGAAGAAACTGGATTCGTTCTATGATAATGACCCTAATAGCCGTCAGTGGTGGCCGATTCCTGAGGTGACTATAATAAACAGTCAGGGAACGCTTGTCAATGACTATGGATTCTAAATCAATGACAATTATGAAAAGATTATTTTCAGCAATAATATTGGGAGTATCCCTCATCCTCTTTGGGGCGGCTGTTTCAAGCTGTGCTGAAGAAATGGTGGACATCAATGACGAAATCACTCTCGGCAGATGTCTTACTCCGACAGAACTCTCTGCTAAGGTTACCAACGGAGAGTACATTGAATTCTCTTGGACAAAATCCAAGGGTGCGACCGAGTTCGTTCTCGAACTGTATTCTGATCAGGAAATGACAGAACTTCTTGCCACATTCACGATTTTGGCTGATGAACTGCCTTATACAGCAGATCTTGAGGCAGATATGAAGTATTATGCTCGTGTCAAGGCTGTGGATGGCGAAAATCTGCTTGAGGATTCGCATTGGGCTGTCTATGACCGAGCATTGGAGACATATGCAATCAAGTCTTCATTGAACCCCGAGCTTGTTGACAGAAGCGAGAATTCAATTACCATCAAGTGGACAAAAGATGATGAGGTTGACCACGTACGCATCACTCCTGCCGTCAACTCAGATGAGGAATATACACGCTTTGATCTCAAAGCTGATGCTGTGGCTGCGGCACAGGTTGAGGTTACGGGTCTTAATCCATCAGTAAACTATACCTTGGCAGTTCATTTCAAAAGTGCAGAACGAGGCAGTGTAACAGCATGGACACGCCCGTCGATCAGCGGCGCGACAGAAGTCTCGACATCTGAAGCTCTTACTCAGGCTTTGACCGAAGGAGCAAAGGTTATTAAGGTGGCTTATTCCGAGACTCCGTATGTGATTGGCAGTCTTGCGCTTGTCGGTCCGGTGGCAATCTATGGCGATGCAACGGCAGATGGCTCCCAGCCAACAATTCAGGGTGGGCTTAAGATAGGTGCAGATGTTACCAGTATCCATCTTGAGGCTCTTACTTTTGATGGTCTCGGTTCGTCGGAATATCCACATAATCTTACTTTTGACGCGGCTGCGGCGGTGGAGAGCATTACAGTGGTAAACTGTAATCTGAATAACTATCTTCGCGGTATTCTATATGAGAACAGCAAGGCTCCTGCAATTCAGAAGATTGCTTATAATGGTACAGCAGTAAATAGTGTAGGTGGCGATGGTGGTGACTGCTTTGATTTCCGTGGTGCTGCTGTAGTTGGTGAAATATCTTTCGAAAACTGTACTTTAAATGGTGGTGCGCGTACATATTTCCGACTTGATGCAAATACAAAAGTTGAAACATTGTCACTTACGCATTGTACATTCAACAACCTCTGTTATGCAAACAACGGAAATAACAACGGTATCTTCAATGTGCGTGCTCTCAATGCTGCAGGTGCAGCTCCGACATTCGTGTTGACACACAATGTGTTCCTCAATATGAACGACGATAACAAGAGGTGCTGTCTTATTGCAAAGAATTCAACTTCTGCATTTCCTACTGAACTTTCAAACAACTTCTTCTATAACTGTTACGACAGGTTCTTCATCCCTCAGAAGGATGGGTCGGCACTTTCCGGTGACGACCTTAAGACTGCTGCAGAGGCGGGTCGTGTACTTATCCTTGTTAACGGAAGCGAGGAACTTGCTGATGACCCTTGTGTGGACAGCGTACGCGATAAGCTTAATGTAACAAGCATGACAGTTCAGGAGGCAAATGCCGGTGACCCGAGATGGTATGCTGCTTATATTGATGTACCGGAAGATCTGACTCAGGATGTTACCGCTACAGGTAAGATCTGGGATCTTACTGATGGTCAGACATTCAAGAAATCAGCAGATAAGGATATGGTGCGTGACGGTATCCGGTTTTATGTTAAGAGTACTCCTGTTAACTTTACTGCCGATGGCTTTGAGTTCTCTGCTGAGGCTACTATCGGTGAAGATGGCATTCCTACTGACGGAGCAATAGGAATCAAGGTCAATGAGCCAGGCTCTATTATAATATCAGTCGCAGAGGCTACTGGTCATTCAAGCCTTATGGTAAGCCTCGATGGAAAGGTTTCCGCTTCAGTACCTGCAGGCGCAGAGTATCAGAAGGTTACATTTGCCAATGTTTCTGGTGAGCAGGCGATATACATCTATGGATGTCATCCTGCAACTATGACATTCCTCCAGTGGACATCAGACGTTCAGGTTCTTGACAAGGTTCTTGCTACTCCTGTTGTTTCTATCGACAAGACTACCGTTGATGAGCGTGCAGAGGACAATATCACCCTTACCTGGGAGCCTGTTGACTATGCAGGTTCATATAATGTCACCATTGACGGTAAGGTGAAGAATATAACCGAGACAACCTACACATTCGCAACAGCAGCATTTGTAGTAGAGGAAGAGGGCGGTGACTTCATAATCCAGGTTACAGCAGTTCCAGCCGCTGATGACTACACTCGTCAGGAGTCTGCTGCAGAAATGCTTTCATTCCATGTAAACGATGTTCCGGAGGAGCCAGGAATCAAGATTGTAAGATATTCTATTAAATTCCCTGAGCCGGAAAACGAGACGGTAGTGTCGCAGGAACGTTTTGTTTGTGATGACAATGACGGTTTTTCTATTAGTAGAACTGGAGAGTGGAAAAATGATAAAAATTCACAGAAATTTGCTGTTGAAGGAGGCTCAGAGTATGATTCTTACGCTAGCCGATTAAAGTCAGGAGGTGCGACGTCGGATAGCAGGACCATGACCATCACTGTACCTAATGATGGAACTCTCTACATTGCGGCTCGCTCATCTAGTAGTTCCGCATCTCGTACTATTACATTTAAACAGAACGATGCACAACTTCTCTCTTCTACTTTGAGTGATGCAGATAAAGTTGATGTTGATGGAACCAATGCATTTAAATATACAGTGGTTCAGGTAAAAGCTGGTAATATCGAAGTTGAGTTTGACGGTGGAGTAAATTTCTATGGTATTGTTTATGACGCTATGGAAGGGTCTGCTGCTCCTAAGGTTGACAAGGTATGGGACTTCTCTGCAACTGAATGGGTTGATGCGATGAACGGCAGCGGTATTGCAGCAGACACCAATGACAGCAACTGGAACCTCGAAGTGGATGGTCTCAAGGTCGTATCTGGCGGCGGTTCTATCAAGTGGAACGTCACAGGAGAGACGACTTACTACTGGCAGTCAGGTGGTGCCGGTACTGACGCAAAGCGTTACTTCGAGTTCACTACTGAAGTAGCTGGAAAGCTCACAGTATATGCTTCAAACACAGGTGACTCAGAAGAACTTACCCGTATGGTAACAGTACAGGTTGGTGACGCAGAGCCTGAATCTCTCCCAGGAGGTTATAAATCTTCAGAAGGTGCGCATCAGGTAGACTTCAATATAGTAAAGGGAACTGTGAAAATCTATCCTACAGGCAGCGGTCTCCGTTTCTACAAGATCGAGTTCCATTCACTCTGATCTAAGATGTTGATGTGATAAGAGAGAAGCCGACCCCAAAGAGCCGGCTTCTTGCATTATATAGGGTGATGACGGCACTTCCCGTCACTCAAACAGATTTCTTGCAGGAAGTTTGTCGCTGTAGAGTTCGCGGCATTGACGGAATAATGCGTCGGTGTACTTGGCCTGCCGCGGGCCTTTCCATGTACTGGTGTTGCTGATGAAGACCCAGCATTCCCCGTCAGGAAAGAGTTTCACGAGGGCGGTGGTTCCGGAAAGAGTTCCGCTTCGGCTCCAGCCCTTGGCAGGATGGGTGTCGTTCCATCCGAGCGAGAAGGTGTCCTTGTCGTAGTACCCGGTCATCAGTTCGACGCTTTCCGGGGTGATGATGTCCGGAACTTCCGGAAAGCCGTCGATTGAGGCAACGAAACGGGCGATTTCGGCAGGGGAGCCGCACCAGGCTCCTGCACCGGAGAGCAACGGAATATTGTTTCCGCCATAGCACCTTTCCACCATGATTCCGCTGTCTGTGTATTCCTCTATGTATTTTCCGTCACCCTCGTGGGTGTAGTAGCGCACCTCGTTGTCCCTTCTGTCCTCGTAGTATGTCCCGGCTATGTGCATGTCGTAGCACCCGGCCGGTCTGAGGACTTCGTTTCTGATGAAGTCTTCGTAAGGCATGCCGCTCACCTTTTCAATGATCTGAGACAGAAGGAGATACCCGAAGTTTGAATAACTCTGCCAGCTTCCCGGAGCGAATTTCAGGCGTCTGTTCAGAACCACACGATAGAAATCTTCCGCTTCGGGGGCATGATCCAGTCCGAGCTGATGCTTGACATCGCGGGACGAGAACAGGGGATCGCGACGGAAGCCTCCCTGATGTCTCAGAAGGTGCTCCACCGTGATCTTGTAGTAGTTCCTGTCCTTGATCAGGCTTGTGAATACTGAATCGGAGAGAATTCCCGACTGGCCGAATACGGTGTCCTGAATGTTGAGGTCCCCTCTGTCATGCAGTACCATGATTCCGGCTGCTGTGATGAGTTTTGACACGGATGCCATCCTGAGGATATGCCTTGGAGACATCTCTATGCCTTTTTCCTCATCTGCCCAGCCGTAGCCCTTGGCATAGACAAGGGAGTCTCCGCGCGTTATGGCAAGTGAACCTCCCTTCATGTGCCATTTGCGCAGGTATGCCCTGACCTTTCTGTCAAGGCCATCAAGTTCGGGAATGTCTGACATTTCGTTGGTCAGAGTGTCGTTGAGCCTGAACACATTCTCTTCCTCCAAAGATTCAATGCTCTCCCTCCGTCCTCCTCCTGCCACGATGGCGGTGACGAGGGCTGAAATTGCCAGAAATGAAGCTATGATGAGGACAACTTTTCTGTTCATCTCCTAAAGAAGTCCGGCCTTGCGGGCAAATTCGATTATCATGTCTGCTGTGCCCTCGTCTCCCAGCTTGTCGGAATCGATACAGAGATCATAATTGGAAGCGACGCCCCAGTTGCCGAAGGTGTAGTAGTTATAGTACTCCTCACGGTTCCTGTCCTCTCTTTCCACGATTTCCAAAGCCTTTGCCAGATCGATTCTCTGGCGCTCCGCCACTCTTTCCGCGCGTTTTTCCAGCGGCGATGTGAGGAATACGTCAAGTTTGTTCTCCATATCTCTGAGGACATAGTCGGAGCATCTGCCCACAATGACAGCGGAACCCTGTCTTGCAATGTTCCGGATGGTTTCGCACTGGATGCGGAACAGACCCTTGTCGCTCATGTAGTTCTCCGTCTCCGAACTGTAAGCGCTTGCAAAGATTGATGACAGCGAGAAGAAACGTCTCTTCTCGTCGCTCTGCTCGAAGAATTCGGCGCTGAATCCGCTTTCCTGAGCGGCCTTCATGATGAGTTCATGGTCATACACAGGAATGCCGAGTTTTCTGCCCAGCACTTCGGCAACGCATCTGCCGCCGCTGCCGAACTGTCGTCCGATGGTTATGATGAAGTTCTTTGTCATGGTCATATATCTTAAATCTGGCCTCCAAGTCCGGACGGATCATCGCCGTCATTTAATTTGTTGAACTTTCTGAACAGCCTTCCCAGCATGTATATTGACAGAAGGGTGGCGATTACGTCAGATATCGGGAAACTTGCCCACACTCCGTCCGCTCCATACCATTTCGGAAGAGCATATATCAGCGGAAGCAGGAAGAGTATCTGTCTTGAGAGTGAAAGGATCACTGATTTCTTCACCATTCCCAGACTCTGGAAGAAGTTGGTCGAGATCATCTGGAATCCGACAATAGGGAAGACCAGCATCATGATTCTCAGAGCCTTGGAGGCAAGTGCACTGAGTTCCGGATCATGGGTGAATATGCCCACGGCAACCTGCGGGAAGAAGACTCCGATGACAAAGCATATGGTGGTGACCAGCACTGCCAACCTTGCAGTCTTCCAGAACACTTCCTTGACACGGGAGTACTGTCTCGCACCATAATTATATCCAGCAATAGGCTGCATTCCCTGGTTAAGACCCATACAGATCATGATGAACATGAAACCGAACCTGTTGGTGATTCCATAGGCTCCGATGCCGAGGTCTCCGCTGTATTTGCGGAGCTGATGGTTGATGAAAAGGGTGACCAGGCAGGCAGCGGAGTTCATCAGGAACGGTCCCATTCCGATTGCCAGCGAGTCCTTGGCGATTCTGAGGTCGAGGCTAAATATGCCCTTCTCGAAATGGAACGGCCTTTTTCTGCTGCTGAAATGCTGCATGACTATCACCATGGCCACGGTCTGGGCTATGACAGTCGCCCATGCCGCTCCGGCGATTCCCATGTCAAATACGAATATGAATATAGGGTCAAGTATGGTGTTGAAGATGACCGTGAATATGGTAAGACCCATCGCCTTCTTGGGACTTCCGGATGCCCTCATTGCTGAATTGAGTCCGAAATACAGGTGGGTGATGACATTCCCGTAGAGGATTATCTTCATATATTCCTTGGCATACGGGAGTGTGTTCTCGCTGGCGCCGAAGAAATACAGTATCGGGTCGATGAAGACCAGAGAGAGAATCATGAACAGAAGTCCGATGATTATGTTCAGACTGACCACATTGCCTAGAACCTTGTTGGCCGCCTTGTAGTTCCTCTGCCCGAGAAGGACCGAAAGCATGGTCGAGGCACCGGCTCCCACAAGGGTTCCGAATGCTGTCGAAAGGTTCATCAGAGGGAAGGTCACTGCGAGCCCGGAGATTGCCAGGGGACCTACTCCCTGCCCGATGAATATGCTGTCCACCATGTTGTACAGGGAGGACGCAGTCTGGGCTATGATTGCAGGAAGTGCATACTGCTTGAGCAGTTTCCCGATTTTTTCGGTTCCAAGTTCGGTGGGAATTGCGTTGTTTTCAGCCATCTCAGTCCTCCGGTTCTTCCACAATCTCGATTTCGAAAATCAGTGGGGCATATCCAGGAATGCTCGACCCGCTTCCTGAGTATGAATATCCGAGAGGTGAATAGAATATACCCACACCCTTCTCGAAAGACTTCATCTGCCAAAGGGTCAAGGCGAAACCGCTGATGACGCTGGAGCTGCTCAGTGTGATGTCCGAGTACTCGTCACCCCATGTCACCGATACCGGCTCGTATGTCTTGGATGACGAATATATGCCGTTGTCCTTGGCTGTCCTCTCGTCTGTCGTGTCGAATACAAGTCCGTTCAGGAGCTTTCCGGTGTAGTTGATATAAATGGTGGTATCCGACGGGAACGAGGTCGTGTCGGTCGGAGCAGCGAGCTGCTTGTAATAGAAGCCATGCTGGAGGGAATCGGCTACAGACAAGCCCAGGGACGGGTTTTCAGTGAAATAGTCTCCGATCTTTCCAATTTCCCATTCATAGATATCTGTGGTGAAAGCCTCGACAGTGAATTCATATATTGCGCTGTCGTAGGTGGTCGTTGTCTCATCCTTCTGCTTCGGCGGGTTCAGATAGTCCTCGGCGCTGTCATATACATTGTATGTCATCAGCCAGCCGGGAATTATGACTTTCTTGCTGCCTCCGACCTTCATGCCGATGATTGCATCGGCTACACCCGCCTGAATGGTTTCCTCGGTGGTCGTCCATACCTTTGGACCATAATAATATGTGGTGTCGTACTCTCCCAACTGCTTCGCGGTCTCCTTTGCAGTATATGAACTGATGTTGCCGTCAAGATCCGTGATGGTGTAGTTTACGAGGGCGAATCCGTCAGCTTCCACCTCTGTCCCTGTGCCTTCGCTCTCCTCCATCAAATATATTCCTAATCCTGTAGCCTGAAGTTCCGGGTGGTTAAGTTTCAGCCATGCGTCAAGATATCTCTTGTTCGCATCGTTCGCGCCCTGTTCCACACTCTTTGCACAACCTGCCGCTATGATGAATAGAACGGCATATATCAACACTTTTGTAATATTCTTCATTCCTTTTTTGAAAATTTAAACCGCCAAAGATAATAAAAATTGTTAATCGTTGGTGACTCCGACGACCCATATTCTGTAAAGCACGGCTGTGTTGGCAGGAATCATGCCAAGGGTCTTGTTCCCGAATCCGTACTTTGCGCTGAACATAATCTCGCATTCCTCGCCTGCTCTCACCCCTTCAAGTCCCTTGCGCAGGCCTTCTATGAAACCGCTTTCCTTGAAATTCACCTCATAAAGTTCGAAATCATTGTCTTCTATGTTCCATCCTGCCTCTTCCGCACTTGCAAGCCGGTTCGTGGCGAACATATTGGATGCGCTCACATTGCCTGAGAAGGTGTATCCGGCATAATAGAAGGATACATATCCGTCGGAAGCAAGTTCCTCTCCTTCTCCTTCCTTGAGCACAAGCCTGTTCGAGCCGCCGTTTCGGACCACCCGCAATGTGTCTGTGCCGCCCTCAGACCCGGTGACCACCATGTTCTTGGTGATGTACTGGTCAATCTGATCCTCCTGCTTGTTATATGTCGTCTCCAACTGGCTTTTCATGCATGAGACGCTCATTGTCAATGCGGCCGCCAGTATCGCCGCTATGCTGATCCTATTCATTTCCGCTTGTCATAAATATATGTGTATGTTCTTCTATATATGCCCCGGCCTGACTGATGTCCGCAATGTCCTTTGGTATATAGAGCCTTCCTCCAGCCGCATTTTCGTGCCCTCCGCCGTTGAAGTACAGGCGTGAACATCTGTTTGCGGATATGCCTTTCTTTGACCTTATGGACACCCTGACCCTGTCCCCGTCCTCTTTCAGCAGCAGGCTCATCTTCACTTTGGCAATGCTCAGAGGCAGGTTCACAAAGCCTTCCGTGTCACCTTCCTCGATATGGTATTCCTTAAGGGTCTTCCTGTCAAGCACGATATATGCCACGCTGTCCTTTGTGATGGTCATCAGATCCTTGAGTACATGTCCCATTAGTCTCATCCGCGTCTCGCTGTACTGGTTGTAGAGGTTTGACAGAATCATGCTCCTGTCCACCCCGGCTTCGATCAGGTCCGACGCCATCCTTAATGTGGATGGATATACGGAATTGGAGAAGTTGTTCGTGTCGGTCGTCATTCCGGTCATGAGAGCCAGAGCTGCCGCTTCCGGCAGTCTTGAGGCATCGTTTCCGACCATAGGGGTCTGCATGAGAATCTGATATGTGAGTTCGGATGCCGATGATATCTCTGTTTCGGAAAACGAGAGGGTGAATCTTTCTCTGTCCGGATTGAGGTGGTGGTCGATGAGTATCTTTTCCGCCGTAGATTCTGCCAGGTGCTGTTCAAGCTTGTCTGTCCGATGGAATGCGTTGAAATCCAGGCAGATGGTCAGATCGCTTCTTCTTATGGCCTCCTCTGCTGCGGCTGCCTTGTCCTCATGGATCAGCAGGTCGCCTGCGACATCCTTTCCTATCAGAAAATTAAGATAGTACGGCGCTCTGTGAGGCAGGACTACCTTCCTGTCCTTCTTTCCGCAGAGGCCGAGGAAATAATACATTCCCAGGCTGCTTCCAAGCGCGTCTCCATCCGGCATCATATGGCTTACTATCGTGATGTGTTCTGCCCTGCCGATGAGGGAGACCAGCTTGTCTATGTTATTTGGAGTGATATCCTGCATTGTCTGTATATGTTTTCAATGGCGCAAAATTACAAAATTATATTGCATTTCATAAATGAAATTCCTAACTTTGTCCGGCTTTTGTGAAATCGCAAATATAAAAATATCAAAATAATGAATTCAATTCTTAAAAAGGTACTTACCTATCTGATTCTTCCTGCATGTATCGCAGGACTCACTTATGCACTCGTAGCCAGCATCATGGAGCCGGTTCACTTCGAGAAGCACAGAGAATACCGCAAGGGTATCGCTGTTCAGAGACTCAAGGACATCCGTGACCTTCAGGTTGCATATAAGAACGTGAACGGAAAGTACACTGCTGACGTTGACTCCCTCATCATGTTCTACAACAACGGAAAGATGAAGGTTGTCATGCAGGTTGGATCGCAGGACGACTCTGTTGCAGTGGCAAACACAAAGGCTCTGAAGAAGCGTAAACCAAGAATCAAGCCGGAGGAGATGCTCAAACTGTACAACGAGGGACAGTCTCTCGTGTTCAAGATCGAGAACGAGATCGCTGTGAAGGATACTCTCTTCAATGGCCGTGAGAACTTCATCGTGGACTCTCTCGCATTCATCCCTTTCTGCGGTGATTCGATCATCATGGCTTCGACAGTTAAGAAGGTATCAGGTGTGAACGTTCCTCTCTTCGAGGCGTCAATGCCTTACAAGTCACTCCTCAAGGGTCTGAACAACCAGCTCAGAATCAACCTCGACGCTCAGTGCGAGGATCAGGGCAAGTACAAGGGACTTCAGGTGGGAAGCATTTCCGCTCCTAACAACAACGCAGGTAACTGGGAGTAGTCTGAAAATGGTGTCAGAGGCACCGCGATATGACTATGAAGCAGAATACAGACAGAATATCCATTCAAGTCGGCTTGAGTGGATATTCTTTTAAGATAGAGGCCGACTCTCAAGTCAGTTCGTCCGAATGGATGAGTTCGGACCGGGTGTTCACGACTCCTGAGTTTCAGAAACGTTATGACGATGTCGAGATTGCGGTGTTCACCCCTAAGGTCGCGCTCGTCCCGGCTCAGTTCTGTTATCCTGAAAACAGACGCAGTCTTCTTATGGATGTCACTTCGGTAGGGGAGGATGATCCAGTGGAAAGTCTAGAGATCCCGCATCTGAACGCGGTTCTTCTTTACTCGAACAATATAGGTGAAACCTTGTCCAAGGTCTTGGCGGAGACAGTGCTGCGTACTGACGGCACCAAGGCCCAGCCGCTTCCTGTGATGTTCTATATGCTCCGGAATCTGGAAACTCTGACAGAGTATAACAGGATTCTTGCTGCCTATAAGGATGGGGTGCTGTATCTGGTGATAGCACAAGGCAAGACCCTTCTTCTTTGCAATTCATTCCGTGCTCCGGATTTCACCACAGCCCAGTATTTCATATTCCTGGCGATGAAGAAACTTCAACTCAATCCGGAAATGTCCACCTTGACCTTCATGACGCATCTCGACGAGGAACAGGAAATGTCGGTGTACAGATATTTCAGAAGTGTAGAACATATATAATAAGGTATATATGAGAATTATCGGAGGCCGTCTCAAAGGCAAGGCAATTCTTCCACCGCAGGGCTACAAGGCTCGTCCGACGACTGATTTCGCCAAGGAAGGCCTTTTCAATGTTCTCAATAACGAATATGAGATGGAGGGGCTTCAGGTGCTGGATCTTTTCGGAGGCACAGGAGCCATTTCGTACGAGTTCGCTTCGCGTGGTGCATCCAGGGTCTATTGTGTGGAGATGCTTCCCATGCATGCGAACTTCATAAAGTCTCAGGCGGCGAAGTTCGGAATGGACAATCTCACGGTCGTCCGTCACAATGTCTTCGAGTTTCTGGAGATATGTCACGAGAAGTTCGATATCATCTTTGCAGATCCGCCATATGCTCTGGAAGATCTGGCGACGATTCCAGACAAGGTCTTTGCTCAGGGCATCCTTCACCCCGGAGCCTATCTCATCCTTGAACATCCGGAGGAATATGATTTTTCCGGACATCCGCGATTCGTGAAGGAGAAGAAGTACGGCAACGTACATTTCTCGTTCTTTGAACAGCCTGAGGCCTAAAACTGATTGATTATGAAAAAGTTTTTGACAATTTTACTTGCCCTTGCGACTTTCTCGGCATCAGCCCAGACGGCGAAGAGCCTTTTCTGGAGGTGCGATTCCTTGCAGGTGAATGAGATAGTTTCCGAGAAGGGCAATCAATATAATAAGGTAGGCCATCATGGTCCGGCTGTCGAGAATAGCCATATGGTCCTTCGCATATATTTCAATGACAGCGGGGCCATAGACCTTTATTCCAAATCCGGCCGTGGAATGGATCTCGACAGATATCATTGGTATCCGGATTCACTGCAACTGGCCAAGGGTGCAGGAAACGACGAGTATCTTGTCGGCAAGACGGTAGGATTCGGAGGTGTAGCCTTATGGGATGGTGAAAAAGAGGTGAAACTGGTCGCTACAGGAGGCCGCACGGCCAGAGTAGGAGATACAAAGAAAGGTGCCTTTGCGGAAATGATTGCATATGGAGTGGAGTATTGCGGAGGCCTGGTTGACATTGTGATCAGGGTGGATGTCACGGAAGGAAGCCGTGAGGCTGTGATCACCGCCAGGGAACTGTCCGGGAAGAAGGTGCAGTTCCTCACAGGCATAAATTACCATGAAGGTCAGGATGTGTTCTATGGCAAGGGGCATATAGGAGTATGGGGCATACACACCGGAGGCAAGACCAGATATGTCACGCCGATAGGTGCAGGCATGTTCTTCTCCGACAAACAGTTCCCTACGCTTGAGAAGACGGACAACATGGTGAGGATAATATCAAGACCGTCATCTGAAGTGAAGACAAGGGTCATTGCCTCATCTTCAAGAGAAGCCGAACTTAATACATTCAAGAGATTTCGGACATATATGATAAAGTAGTAGTTAGTGTATTGATTTTATGAAACTTAACCTTAATGAAGTGTTCCAGCCCAAACTCTTCGGGCTGTTCGGGAAGGGCCGTTATGACTGCAAGACCTTCACCTCTGATCTCATCGCCGGCATAATTGTCGGCATAATCGCACTCCCTCTGGCGATTGCCTTCGGTATTGCCAGCGGCGTGACTCCTCAGCAGGGACTTATCACGGCAATCGTTGCCGGTTTCCTGATCTCCTTCTTCGGAGGCTCCAACTTCCTCATCGGCGGACCTACCGGTGCCTTCATCGTCATCGTTGCGGGAATCGTAGGCCAGTACGGAATGCAGGGACTCATCATCGCGACCATCATGGCGGGAGTATTCCTTGTGCTGATGGGAGTGTTCAAGATGGGCGTGATCTTCAAGTTCATCCCATATCCTATTGTGGTGGGATTCACCAGCGGTATCGCACTTACCATATTCTCGACGCAGATGAAGGACTTCTTCGGACTTCCTCTTGATCTCGAAGTGCCGGCAGGATTCATCCCTCAGTGGATATGCTATTTCCAGAATCTGGCGCACATCAATTGGGCGGAACTCGTGATGAGCATCGTCTGCCTTGTGATCTGCTTCAGTTGGGGCAAGGTGACCAAGAAGGTGCCTGGATCCCTTATCGCCCTGATTATCGGTACTGTGGCCTCCGTGCTTCTGAGCAGGTTCGCGGGTGTGGAACTCGCCACCATCGGCTCCAAGTTCCCTGAACTCGCGAACGGACTCCCGATGCCTAAGCCGGTTGCCCCTGAGTTCGATTACGAGACTATAAAAGGCCTGGTTTCACCAGCCTTCACCATAGCGATTCTTTGCGCCATCGAGTCACTTCTTGCAGCAATGGTCGCTGACGGTGCGACAGGAAAGCGCCATCATGCAAACACAGAACTCATAGGTCAGGGTATCGCAAACATCGTGACTCCGCTCTTCGGAGGTATTCCTGCGACCGGAGCCCTTGCAAGAACAATGGCCAGCATCAACAACGGCGGAAAGACCCCTGTGACCGGCATTGTGCATGCCGTCGTCCTCCTTCTGATATATCTTTTCCTCATGCCATATGCAGTATATATCCCTCTATCATGCCTTGCAGCCATCCTGGTTCAGGTGGCATACAACATGAGTGAGTGGAGAACGTTCAAATATCTCCTTCGTGGTGACAAGTCTGACGTGGCGGTGCTCCTGCTCACATTCTTCCTCACCGTGATTGTTGACCTTACAGTTGCCATCGAGGTGGGCGTCGTGCTGGCTATCGTGCTCTTCGTGCGTCGTGTGATGGAGACCTCACAGGTGAAGATGCTTCAGGACAGTTATGTGGCCGCCACGGAGGATCCAGAAAAGGCTGCGATGGAGGATACGGACCGCCTTGACATCCCTGAGGGGGTTGAGGTATATGAGATCGACGGACCTTTCTTCTTCGGACTTGCCAGCCGTTTCGAGGAACTTGAGCAGGTGAAGAAGTCTGGAACCAAGGTGCGTATCATCCGCATGCGTAAGGTGCCGTTCATAGATTCGACCGGAATCAACAACCTCCGCAACCTCTGTGAGCGTACTCACAAGAGGGGAGTGACAGTGATTCTTTCAGGTGTGACCGAGAAGGTGCATGCTTCTCTCGTGAAGTTTGGCGTCGATCTCGAAATCGGCCCGGACCATATCTTCCCGCACATCCTTCCTGCCCTTGAAAAGGCGCGCGAAATAGTGAAATAACTGATTGCAGGCCTGCGTCTTTTGACGCGGGTCTATGTATTTAAACTGTTGAGAATGAGTGTGTTGGGCGTCGGCGGTTTACATCAGAAAGTGTGAGATGTCTTCGCCACGGGAGAGGGCTTCGCGGATCTGTGTCGAGGAAATGTCCACCATCTCGGCATCTAGAATCTGAATCTTATATGTAGGATCTTCTTTCAGGAGGTCCTGCTTTATTTCTGTCAGGTCGTGACCCTCGCGCGGGAACACAGCCACTCCGTATTCGCTCAGAATGCGCGTGTAGTCGCGCCAGCGGCGGATATCAGCCAGATTGTCGGCTCCCATGACCAGTGTAAATGTGTTTCCCGGTTCGCGCTCTTTCAAGGCGTCAAGTGTCCTTATCGTATAGTGCGGCTCCGGCATATTCAACTCTATGTCATCCACCTTCACCCTTGCCTCGCCGTCATTCCGACCGGAGGCCGACAGGGGATCACAGTTGCTGTCATTCCGACCGGAGGCAGACAGGCCGGAGTGGAGAAATCTCCTCTCCACCGCCTCCACCGCCGCCATATACCTCTCCCTCCCGCTGTCACTGCTGATCCCGTCCTTCAACGGATTCTTCGGGGACACGATCAGATACACCATATCAAAACCGGCCACCTCGATCATATGTCTGATGATCGCAAGATGACCGATATGCAAGGGGTTGAACGATCCGCTGTATACTGCTATGTTGTGTGATTCGTAACTCACAGATTAACAAGATTTTAACATAAAGTGCTCGCTGTCTTTGGACGTCGAGGTATATAGGTTATGTTGTTGATTGTCAGTGGTTTGGGTGATCACTCAAAAAGTGGTTTACAACCTGTTCCACTTCTGTGTAAGCAGTAGCAAGGTCATCGTTCACAAGAACATAGTCGAACTTTCCGGCAGCAAACTCCATCTCGGACTGCGCTTTGGCCACTCGTCTTTCGATTGCCTCCTCAGTGTCGGTCCCGCGACCCACAAGCCGCTGGCGCAACACCTCCACGGACGGTGCCTGGATGAAGACTGACAGAGCCTGTTCCCCGAAGATCCTCTTGAGGTTCACACCACCCTGGACATCGATGTCGAATATGATGACATGTCCCTTGGCCCAGATACGCTCGACTTCGGACTTCAAGGTGCCGTAGAATGAACCTGGATAGACTTCCTCGTGCTCCACGAACTTGTCCTGAGCAATCATCTGTCTGAACTCGTCGGCTGTGAAGAAATAGTACTCCACGCCATGCTTCTCCTCGCCGCGTGGTGCGCGTGAGGTGGCTGAAATAGAGAATTCGATCTCAGGATGAAGTCCGAGAATATGATTGACGATCGTGCTTTTGCCTGCACCTGATGGAGCCGAAAAAATGATTACCTTATTGTTCATTGCCATTGTATTTGTCTTATTCGGAGTCGTATTGTCTATATATCATTCTACCCTCGGCCCTTTCCCCTTCTACCCTCATTCCTTTCCCCTTCTGCCCTCAACCCTTTCCTCTTCTTTCCGAAGCCCTTTTCCCCTTCTGCCCGGCCTTCTTCTGCCATTCTGAGCGTCAGCGAAGAATCTTTCCCCCAGATTTTCATTATTCCGCAAAATTAATTATTTTTGCCAAGATTTAGAGTTAACGAAAACGATTTTTAAACAAATTATACGATTATGATTTCTTACAAGGAACTCGGCCTCGTGAACACCAGAGAGATGTTCGCT
>CAZMNZ010000002.1:0-52685 GCA_964567765.1 uncultured Muribaculaceae bacterium | reverse complement strand
ACATGTACGACGAAAAACGACGCAGAGGCGAAATGAGGGCCGCCATCGAAATGGGCATGGCAGAAGGTCTGGCTGCGGGACGTGAGGAAGAAAAGCGGAATAATGCTTTAAAGTTCAAACAACTGGGAGTTGCAATCGAGACTATTTCTCAGGCGACTGGGTTGTCTGTGGAGGAGATTGAAGCCTTATAATTTTTCTGGACTGATATTGGAGGCGGAAGGCAGTTGAGGGCTGCTTTCCGCTTTTTGTTTGCGGGTGCTACGTGGTTTGCGGGTGCTACATAAGAATGCAGAGTTCGTGTAGCACCCGCATGATTTTTCGGGGTTTAAGCCCCATTTGGAGGGCGGGTGATACATGAAACAGCGGGAGTCGTGTACAACCCGATTGGGTAGGATTCGATTGCCCGCCAGTGAGCGTGGACAATGACCATATATGCGCTCTATGCAGCAATGTGCCACTAGTGGCAGGAATTTCTTTCCGCTGAGCGAGGCAAAGTGCATCTAAGGTGGCCCCAAGTGGAGATTTGTCGCTCAGTGGAAAGGGTCGGATTTGTGGGTTACCCTCGCACTTGAGTCTGGACGTTCATCCACCCTCGACTGTCATGTTGAACGAAGTGAAGCATCTTTATAATAGAGATTCTTCGCCGATGCTCAGAATGACAGTAAATTCTTCACCCGACAGGAAAGTCCTCAATATGACAAGCAGTGTAAACTATATGCCAGTACCAAAGCAAAAATCCAGGTCACTGGGACCTGGATTATAAAGATTTACTACTGTTCAACCACTTCGTAGAACACCCATTTTCGACGTTTTGTATCTGTATTATAATTTGCACCATCAAATAATACAGAGGAATTATTATTATCTACCCAAAGCGAAGTAGTACCTGCATTGTACTTATAAACATCCATATCTCCTGGATCGTCAGTCCCCCACCTATTGGATATAGACAAATACTGACTATTACCATATTCAACATCAAACGTCGCATTACTACTCAAATATGCACCTTGATATAAAGAGTAGAAAGTTCCTCCAGTGTTACATTTATAGGACGTATCAAATGTCTGTATCTTTGATTTGTCTCGCCAGAATCTAAAAACATTTTTGGTATATATATCGTTATCAATCGAAATTGATTCGAATGATACTATAGAAGAATTTGCGGTAATGAACTTACCTGTTCCTTTGTTTGCAATTATGTACAAATCATTATCTTCAAGATATGACGAACCATCATTATAATCACTTGCGTTCTGAATCGCTTGCTGCGAAACGATCCTATATTTTATGCATGGCTGAGAAACTGTGATATTTTTAGTTACTCCTCCTGCTGCAACAGTTACTGACGCACTTCTATCTGAACTTGAAATATTATCCTTAACTGTGATAGTACACTGACCATCTGAATAATTTGTCGTAAACCAATCTGCGGTTGAAGACACACTAATAGGATTGTTTGCTTCTACTCCTACTTTATAGGTAGACGTTCTCGCTGTTGCATTAATAGAGTCAGTACTCAAATTGACATAAGGATCCTGAGAAAATTCTATGGCAGACTTAAAATTAACTGTCTCAATACGTCCTGCAGAAAAAGTGACAGCACCATTCAAATCCTTGACACAGTTATTTCCATTCTTATCAAGAAACTTGAAGCTAAGACCACTATGTGAGCCAGGCCATACAACGAAATAGTATGACCCTGCACTCATTCCATTATCATCGCTTATGGTTACTATTGAACTCTTTGAATTCCAAGAAGAGTCAAGTGTTAATTTTGCCACTTCACCACTACCGGAATAAGAGAGATTTGAAGGCATTCCTGTTAATGGAATGTCTGAAGAAGATGTAACAGTCAATGAAACAAGGTTTTCCACCTCCGGAATATTTACCCTTAGCAAAGCACACGCATTCTTAAAATATAAAGTTGCAGTATTATTAAGAAAATCAGTTCGCAACCCTACAGCATACGACAAATTGAGGTTATTTGCGAAACTCCCTTTGATTGCTGCCTGATTTGTTGGTAGATTATATTGAATTGTCTTGTATACTACGCTTGAACTGACATAAGATGACGCTGCCACACTGGCAGGATAGCATGCAAATACATACGTGTCGTATGCCCAAGAATTGTCGATAGACCAACCTTCTGTGGTAAAATGTGCACTAGATGATGATTCTCCAAAAAAATTAGCAGTAAACTCATTACTTTGCAGTTTATAGCCTGAAGTTGCAGGGAAAAGAACGACTTTTACTATATCTCCCTCAACCCAATGTACCTCATTATTTTCTGCTAGCAACGTTTTTGAATCAACATCTCCGGATGTAGCATAAAAAGATGTAACAACAATATCTTCATTGCCTGATGACAAATTATCTTTTACACAAGAAGTAAAAGACATTGCTGCAACAGCAGCACACATATACATAATTTTTTTCATAGTGTCTTTCCTTAGATTAAATGTCAAACGAACTACCTTCATCGAACGAATCGTGCATGGTAATATTACTTGTGCATAAAACACCTTCAGGAGAGAACTGCACTACTTTAACGCGGGGGCTGGCATAGACGGGTGCCCCCCCCAGAGACTCTACGCGTGTCTTTCTAACTTCATTCATAATTCCTTATTTTTAGAGTTTCTAACTTCAAATCAATCAATTGGCTATAGCCAAAACGAATTTGCAAAGTTAGAATATAATATTTAAAACGCCAAGCAATTTCTATCAAAATTTCAAAATGACCGAACCTTGCAAGTATCTGACGTTTTTGATAGATTGTCGGGAATTTTGAGTATTTTTGCCGGTCGAAATCAGACCTAACACACAACTAACTATAAGACCAGACTGAATATGATCAGATCAATGACAGGATACGGCAAGGCTGAGGTCTTGCTGGAAGCAGGAAAAGTAACGGTCGAAGTCCGCTCACTTAATGGAAAGACCGCCGACATAAGCCTTAAGACATCACTTCTTCCTAAGAATAAGGAAATCGCTGTGCGTCAGAAGATTGCAGCCGAACTGCAAAGAGGTAACATAGACATGTTCATGACCTTCGAACCAAATGCTGCCGAGAACGCCAAGCAGATCAACATGGATCTGGCCATGCAGTACTACCAGCAGATCAGCGAACTTGGCGGGAAGATCGGTGCCGTCAACCTCTGGATGCATAATCCTAACGACCTTCTGGCCACCATCCTCAGAATGCCGGAAGTGATGGATTCGAAGAAGCAGGAGGTCATCAACGACGAGAACTGGCCGACTGTGGAGGCTTGTATCGACGAGGCACTTGCCAATATAAATGCCTTCCGCGCACAGGAAGGTGAGGTGCTCTACAAGGATGTGACCGGCAACGTTGCCAAGATTCTTGAATATTCGGCACAGGTGGAGGCTTTCGAGCAGGAGAGAGTGGACGCAATCCGTGAAAAAATTTTAAACCGTTTTGCGGAACTCAAGGCTGAACCGGATCAGAGCAGGCTCGAACAGGAGATGATCTTCTATATCGAGAAACTTGACATCAACGAGGAGAAGGTGCGCCTTCGCCAGCACTGCCGCTATTTCCTGGAAACCATCGATTCGGAGCCGAATCCGGGCAAGAAGCTGGGCTTCATCGCACAGGAAATGGGACGCGAGATCAACACTACAGGTTCCAAGGCCAATCACACTGAGATTCAGAAACTTGTGGTAAAGATGAAGGACGAACTGGAGAAGATCAAGGAGCAGAGTCTCAATATCCTCTAGATTCCTCGACAAGCTCGGAATGACAGTGGGTTAAAGTACCGGTATGACATATACGATGCCTACGGAGGCGCGCTGAGTGTGCGGAATGACCGCCATCAGCGCGTCTGCGTTTTGTGTAAGGTGGTGCCCCTTATAGAGATAGTGGGCAAAGACCTTGAAGCCCTTGTCCTCAGTGAACGGGAACCACTCGACGCAGGCCTGAGCGTTCCAGGATGTCATATATCTTCCCTTGGCAAAGATTCCGTTTGCCTCATACACTCCGGCCGTCTCATACGCTCCCTTCACATAGACATTCCATTTCGGGTGAAACTGATAGTCCACATTTGCTATGAATGTCAGATACTGAGTGTTCTGAGCAGTGACAGGCAGAATTCCCCTTCCCTGCCCCTGGAGTGTGGTTATACGCTGCTGGTAGTCCAGTCCGCAACGTGCATATAGAACGTCAAGATATGCCAGGACCGGGCCTTTCTCGAAGATGTTGCCGCACATGAGGTAGTATATGTTCTTTCCCTTGGCCTGCTGACCGACCGAAGCCGAATACATCAGGTGAATTGACTCATCGGCGAACTTTCCGTTCCAGTTTACAGTCGCCAGAAGCGGAAGTTTTGCGGATTCGATGCCGTCAGGGAGGCCATACAGAAGGACGTCATTGTCCTTGCCGCTGCGGTTGTTGGTGACCTGAAGCATGAGGAGTTGTGTCGGGCTGAAATTGATCACTCCCATCAGACCGGCCTGATATATCTCCGTATTGTTGTTGAATTCACTGAACTCCCTGACCTTGATTCCGTTGACATAGCCTTCATATCCTGCAAAGGCCACAAACTGCTTACCGGCAACGAGTTCGAACTTATCCTTGTGATGCCACTTGATGTTCGCATACTCGATGGACGAGGAGAGATTGTCCACAGCATAGGGATTATGATACCTGTTGTATGACTGGCGGAAATGGTAGGAAAGATGGTCGTTGAGCCTGCCGTAGAACTCCAGACGCACACGGTTGGTCTTGAATGAGAGTTCGTTGAAGGACGAACCGGTGAAATCAGCATTGACAGATGAAACAAACTCCAGATTGATGTGGGACTTGATATTTCTGTGCTTTCCCGTAACCACCCTTGTGGAATCGTGCTTTTCAAGAATCCGCTCGATAAGAGACGGAATCGAGTCGTTTTCCGAAATAAGGGTCACGTTCTGGGCCTGAAGGGCCACAGGAAGGCATATAAACAGAGCAAAAAGGAGTTTTTTCATGGTCATACCGGCATTTCTGCAGCAAATATAAAAATTATATTATTTCACTCAATATCTTTGCAATGGTATTAGAGTTTTACTACACCTTCGGGAGCAGAAACTCTTTTGCAAGTTCCTTCAGGTACTCTTCTGTCAGGCATCCTGCATCTGAGGACAGGATCCTTTCTGCATGCTCCGTCCCCTTCCTGAAGACATACTTCACTTCATCACCGCCGATCTCCGCATAAAGGTGAACGTTGCCTTTCTCCGTCGGCTCGACCCGCAGATTCCTGACCGCAAGTCCGTCCTGGACATATTCCGCGACATGACTTTGCTTCCATTCGCTTAGAGCCGTTTTATATCCCTCCGGAGCAAGACGGCAGAGCTCCTCCTCGATGAAATCAACCCAGAAACCGAATATGCCGTGTTCGGTACAGAGACTTCTGAACCTTGTCACCGCTCCGGCAACCTGAGACACTATCTTCGACGGAGAAGGTATCCCCTCATCGTGGCCGAATTCAATCAGTTCATCAGCCGTCACGTTGTCTGCCTTGCCCTTGACCGTAAGGCAGTGCGTCGACCTCTCACTAGGACTGCACTGGGTGAAGGTGATGTCGAATGCCGGTGCGAGATGCCAGACTCCATCCTTTCCCATCAGGAACTCGAAGTTCTTGGTATGGTCATCCGTATTGCCTGCCAGGAAATTGAACACCATCTGCCTGTACAGCTGTATTATTTCCGAACGGTCGACTCCGAGCCTTCTTGCAGTCTTGAAGAGGTCTTCATAGCTTTCAGCATACGGGTTGATGGCTGCCAGGCTCTGCTTGTGCAGTTTCTGTCCATTCTTCCTGTCATATCTCTCCGTAAGGAAGTGCCTGCGGCCTTCGACCGGCAGCAATCTTGACGGCATCATCTTCAGGCCTGCTGCACATGCCATTTCGTAATACACCATCTCCAGACGGGTCGCCGGATGGCCATAGTCAAAGTCCATATCGAACTTGAGGATATAATACCTGAACCCATCCTCATGGATGACCTGTCCCGAACGAATCTCTGTCCCCTGCTCATTGATGGCTATGATGGCCTTCGCCTGACGGCCACCTGCCGAGGTGCCGATCCTGAACAGTGACTGAAGTGTCAGGTTCTCGTCATGAAGCACAGCATCATCCTCCCTCTGTCTGAATATCTTCTCAGCCAGAGAAGCCAGTTCCTTCAGCTGGAGGTCCTCCTTTGCATCCTCGCGGTCGAACTCCGGTTCGAACTCAAGAGCTCCCATGCCACGCTTGCCGATGTAGGCGAGTTTTTCAAGCGGCGTAAGGTTATGTCTCCTTATCTTGTTCTCATTCGCCCACTGTTCGAACACTTTGTTTCCCCAGTTGTCCGGCAACGAATCCGCTATGAACGGGGGCAGCGATTGATACAGACGCTCCTTGCTGCCCCAGAATGGCAGCAGTGCGGCAGGGTCATCCACCGGATGAATGAGCGGAGCTATATTGAGATTGCGCTTCACGAATTCAGGACTATAAGCAAAAATAGAGTTCCCCTTGCGCTCGTCCCACAAGAGTCTTCCGACTTCCTCGCCCCATAGTCTTACTGTAATCACCGTATTCTTCATATCCTGTCCTCCTTACCGTGTCTGATTCTCGTCTGACGCTTCATCTGGCTTTCCGCAAAATATGGCGACACCGGAAGCTCCGGAAGCAGTTCATCAATGTTCCGCAGCATGCCGACAGCCCTCAGCAGAATCAGGAAGTTCTGCATGGTTATGTTCCTGCCTTTCCCTGACTCGAACGAGCTGATCGTCTTATGAGATATGCCGGTCTTCTCAGAAAGCTCCTTCTGAGTCAGCCTCATGTTCATCCTGTAATCCTTGAATCGCTCGCCGAGGATACGGATGATGTCGGTCTCAGACAATTCTGTATAATCCATAATATCATCAATTTTGCTCAAAGGTAAATATATTACAAGTTAAATGCAAACATTTCTTTATTTAGTAATTTATTTCTATTTACACCAAGCAATTAACCACAAAGGAACTCATGGTTGAAAAGTCAACAACTGAGCACTCTAAAAATATTTATATTTTTTTTCGATTTTTGATGCAACATTAACGCATGGACTTGCATCTTAGTCGCGGTGTTTCGGAAGAAGCGACCCTAAACAACTGAACTGACTATGCGTAAGAACACCATAACAAGCCTTATACTTTTCATCGCTGCGTTGACACTCGGCGGAAGCATCAAGATGCTTAACGCCATTGACACCATCATGGTGGATGACATATCGATGCCGGCACCGGTTTCCCTGAACATAGAGGACGTCAACTTCAATGTGACAGAGAATACATACACCAATTCACAGTATTGCTCAAAGGACGGAAGTTTCACATTCTTCTTCTCGACACAGTTCCCTAACGCATTCACACTGAGGATGGTGGTTGACTCTGAGGAGCCTTTCAGACTGAATCACAGGTATGAGATCCCTTTCGAGGATGCAGGAACATCTTTCGCATGCCTTGAAGACTACAATTTCAACAAGGAAGACGACCATGCTGTTACCGGATGGATCGAATTCACTGATTTCCAGAAGGAAGGAGGTATCCTTACAAAGGATGGTGAAGTAAGATGCGCGATCGAAGGAAGATTCGGATTCACAGCGGCAAGCAGGAGCAATCCTGAAAAGACCATCGAAGTGACAGGAGGCTCATTCAAGATTCCGGAAGCAAGATACTCGGACATGAGGACTTTGAAATAGTCTTTAACACAAAGAATAGTTTTTAATACACACTGGAGCCGCCCGACGGGTGGCTTTTTTGTTTGACGAGGGTTGTATATCAGAAGGCAAGTTTGTAAATTTGCTGATATATAATATATAGGTATAAGATGAGGAAAAGATTGACAATTGCAGTGAGCCTGCTGACGGCATTGGGCGCATTGACAGCGAGGGCAGACGAGGGCATGTGGCTTCCGTCGTTGATAGGAAACAGGATTGCAGACATGCAGGAGAAAGGATTCAGACTGAATGCAGAGGACATATACAGCATAAACCAGGCGTCGCTCAAGGACGCCGTTGTACTATTCGGAAGGGGCTGCACGGGAGAACTGATATCACCACAAGGACTTCTTCTGACCAATCACCACTGCGGCTACGGACAGATCCAGCAGCACAGCAGCGTAGAGCACGACTATCTTAAAGACGGCTTCTGGGCTATGAGCCGGGAAGAGGAACTGCCGAACAAAGGGCTGACAGTCAGTTTTCTGGAAAGGATGGAGGACGTGACGGAAATCATTCTGAAGGGATACTCCCCAGAAATGACTGAATCGGAACGTGTAGCACTTGTAAAGCAGAATTCTGAAGCACTTATAGAGGAAGTCACCAGAGAAGGAAAGGGACTGAGGGCAAAGGTGGAAGCGCTCTACTACGGAAACCAGTATTTCCTGTTCCTTTATCGTGAGTATTCAGACGTTCGTCTGGTGGGTGCGCCGCCTTCATCGATAGGAAAATTCGGAGGTGACACCGACAACTGGATGTGGCCACGTCATACCGGCGACTTTTCGATATTCCGCATATACGCTGACAAAGACAACAACCCGGCTCCATATTCTCCGGACAATGTTCCGTATCAGCCTAAGAAATATTTCCGGATCTCGACCAAGGGAGTCCAGGAGGGCGACTTCACCTTCATCTACGGTTACCCCGGACGCACTCAGGAATATATTCATTCTGAGGGAGTAAGGTACATTGAGGAAACCGGAGATCCGCACAAGATCGCCCTCAGGACAAAGAGGCTGGAGATAATGAGCAGGCATCAGGCTGAAAGCCAGAAGGTGCGCATACAGTATTCCTCAAAGCACGCAGGAGTGGCAAACGCATGGAAGAAATGGCAGGGAGAGGTGAAGGGAATCAGGAAGATGCAGACTGTGCAGACCAAGAAGGAATATGAGCAGGGCTTTGCTAAATGGGCTGTCGGCACTGAGTATGAAGGGATTACGGGCAGAATTGCACAGATATATGCAGAACTGGAGCCTTATACCTTTGCCACAGATTATTACGGAGAGACTGTCCGCAGCGTGGAAGCGGCTGCATTCGCGTCAAGCATAGCAAAACTGTACAAGGAAACGGATGGAAGTTTATCTTTCGACAGTAGGAAGGCAGGCGATCTTGCAGAGGCATTCTTCAAGGACTACCACCTCCCGATCGACAAGGAGACTTTTGCTGCGATGATTCAGGAATTTGACAGTAATATGCCGGAAGCATTCAAGCCGGAATATCATGTGGAAATGATGCAGAAATATGGGAATGCCAAGGCGTGGGCGGACGATCTGTTCGCAGCCACAATGTTCGCCGACCCGGCTGCTGTGGAGGCGTTGTCTACGGCAAAGGACCAGGAAAGCATTGCTGCCGACAGGGATAAGGTCATGAATGACCCTGCGGTCGTGTTCTTCAATGAATATTACGACTGGTACAGCAAGGAGATCCGTCCGGAGGCGGCACGTCTGAATCAGGAACTCCAGTTGGCATACAGGGACTATATGCGCGGACAGATGAAATATGCAGAGGCAGTCAACGGCTCCAAGGCTCTTGAAGCGTTCTATCCGGACGCCAACCTCACTCTCCGCGTAGCCTACGGCCATATAAAGGGATACTCCCCTGCCGACGGCGTATATTACACTCCTTCGTCCACCATCAGGGGAATCATGGAAAAGGACAATCCGGAGATTTTCGACTACAATATACCTCAGAGGCTCCGCGATATCTATGCAACCAAGGACTATGGACGCTGGGCGGACGCAACAGGAGAAGTTCCGGTCTGCTTCATAGCCACCAACCACACCACGGGAGGAAACTCCGGAAGCCCGGTCATCAATGCGGACGGAGATCTGATAGGACTGAACTTCGACCGCGTGTGGGAAGGAACGATGAGCGACATCGTGTTTGACCCCGACATCTGCAGGAACATCTCGCTGGATGTGAGATATGTCCTTTTCACAATCGATAAGATCGGAGGGGCTTCATATCTCTTCAATGAAATGACATTTGTTGAGTAGGCACCTTTAAAGTGCCATAGTTTAGCACAAGTGGCCTATATATTTGCACCATAAATTAAAAATGGAGGTAAATATGTGGCTCGCTGTATTAATGTTTGTTGGTCTTTCTGTGGAAGTTCTCAGTTATCTTACCGGAGGAGAAATAACTAGAAACACCCCGGAAAGTCATCAGTGACAATCCGGGGCGATAATCTTTAATTGCGTTGATTTCTGCTATTCAGACCAGTCTGAGAAGGCATCCATTATGACTGTAGGACGTCCGTCCTCAGTGAAGGCGCCCAGACGGTACTGAGATGGCTTGCACTCTGGCTCCCAATAGAACACTCCCTTGCAGCGGCCGTTGGTTTCGTTAATGGATTCTCGGATTACACGGGCAAGTTGCCGGCGGCCTCTCTCAAGGCGCTCAGGATCGTTCTCATCAACATAGAATCCGGTCTCGACTATCATCACATCACAGCCGAACTTCTCGCTGACATGGCGGATATTGGCTATGCAGTCCGTTATGGTCTGTTCCTCGTCAGTTCTGAAACCGCCGTCAAGCGCCCAGTAAGGATAGAGTGACATTCCTATCATATCCCATTTCGCGCCATTGTCCCTGAGGACTCCAAGATTGAAGTCATACAGATCCTGATCGAAACCGTTGTCGAGATGCACCATGACTATCGCTTCAGGGAAGACGCTCTTGCAGGCATCGTATCCTGTAGCGAAGAATCCGGCATACTGCTCTGGGTTGTTGACCACGTGACCCATCGATTCTGTGATGGTGGTGTTGCCGTTCTCATCGACCACAGGCCAGCCGTGCTCATTGGACTTCACGCTCCAGAGGAAACCATTGCGGGTCTCATTGCCCACCTGTATCCACTTTGGAGTTATTCCATTGTCCTTCAAGTATGTAAGAACTTCCACAGTGTGATTTCTGAGGTCTTCCTTCATCTGCTCGTATGAGTGTCCGCTCCAGGATGCAGGGATATTCTGCTTTGCCGGATCCGCCCACCAGTCGCTGTAATGGAAATCCACGAGAATCTCCATGTCCAGAGCCTTTGCTCTCTGGCATTTCACAAGAAGGTCTTCCTTGCTGCACCAGTTGCCGTGCTTTGAAGGATCCACCCACACGCGATGACGGACGGCATTCAGACCAAGTTCCTTCATAAGGGCAGTGCACTCGCGTTCCTGACCGTCCTTGTTGTAGAACTTATGTCCGTTATGTTCCATCTCCGTTATCCATCCAAGATCGGCTCCAAGCCAGAATTCAGGGGTTTCAGGCTGCTGGCAGCAGGAAATGCTCATCATGCACGCGGCAATAAATATAAATGCTTTGTTTTTCATTGATATAGAATTTCGTGTTGTTTATGCGCTGTGGACTGCGGACTGGAGGATCTCCGTCAGAGTAGGATGAGTGTGGATCACGCTCTGGAACTCCTCAAGAGTTGCCTTTCTGCTGATCATCGCGCAGGCTTCCTGGACGATATCCGATGAGTGAGGTCCGTAGAGGTGGCATCCCAGAATACGGCCAGACTCATAAGGCGACTGCTCTCCTTCCTTCGGCTCGGCGGCAACGACCACCTTGCAGAAACCGTCCGTCTCCCCCATCGTGACAGCCTTTCCGTTCGCACGGAAGAAGGATTTGAGACATCTGACCGGTATTCCCTTCTCCTTGCACTCATCCTCGGTCATGCCCACCGAAGCGGCCTCAGGTGAGGTGAAGACTGCTGCAGGCATCACTGAAAGGTCGATCTGATTCTCCACTCCCATGATGTGATCGAGGGCGACTATTCCCTGGAAGGTGGCAGCGTGTGCAAGCATCATCCTTCCGTTGATGTCACCGACGGCATATATATGCGGAATGCTGGTCTGCATGGTCTTCTCATCTGTCACGATGCCGCGTGGAGTGTATTCCAGTCCGATATCGTCCAGATTGAGGGATGACACGTTTGCCCGGCGGCCTACTGCCATCAAGACCTTCTGGGCCGTGACTGTCTCCTGCTTGCCTTTTCTTATGTATGAGACGGTGTAAGCATCAGCCACGCACCCGGTTATCCCGGTGACCTGAGCCTGAGTTTCAATGGATATTCCCTTCTTGGAAAGACTCTGCTTGAGTCTTTTGGCAAGGTCGGTATCGAAACGAGGAAGTATGTCCTTGCAGTACTCCAGGACTGTCACCTCACAGCCGAAACTGCGGAAGATAGAAGCGAATTCCAGACCTATCACGCCGCCGCCTATGACGCAGAGGCTTGACGGAACCTTTTCTATATCAAGGATTTCCTTGGATGTAAGGATTCCGGGGAGATCCGCTCCTGGGATCGGAAGGGATGAGGAGACTGAACCGGTGGCTATGATGATGTAGTCTGCGGTGTATTCCTCAGAGCCGACCGTCACGGTGTGGGGATCCTTGAAGGAAGCCTTGCCACGAACCAGTGTGATGAGTTTATGAGCCAGCAGCCCTTCCACCCCGCCACGCAACTGCACCACGACAGCATTCTTTCTTTCTACAGTCTTGGAGAAATCAAAACCATACGAAAGGTCTGTCACGCCGAACTCGGAAGCCTGACGAAGCCCGTCCAGGACCTCGGCATTCTTGCAGAAGGTCTTTGTCGGGATGCATCCTTCGTTCAGGCAAGTTCCGCCAACGTGACCGGACTCGACCAGCACGACCTCGACTCCCTTTTTCGCGGCAAGCAGAGCGGTCTCACAACCGCCCGGCCCTGCACCTATAATGATTATCTTCATATCTGACTAATCAACATGACACATAACTATCTAACACTCAACCACTTCACCCTATCAGCTAGCATGTCGGAGACAGCGAGCCGACAGAGGAAGTGATTGATATTCAGGATATTACATACCACAGAATGAGTATCTAAGTATAGGCTGGCGGGCAGCGGTGGTTTCGTCGAGACGGCGCACAGGGGTTGTGTGCGGAGCAGTCTTCAACGAATCCGGATCGCTAAGTGCCTCTGCAGCAATGTGCTTCATGATCTCAATGAATCCGTCCAGAGTTTCCTTGGACTCCGTCTCCGTCGGCTCTATCATTATCGACTGGTGGAAGAGCAGAGGGAAATATATGGTCGGAGCATGGAAACCATAGTCCAGAAGCCTCTTGGCTATATCCAGAGTCGTCACGCCGGTTGACTGGTCTGCAAGGCCGTCAAAGACAAACTCATGCTTGCAAACAGTCGGAATCGGCAGTCTGTAGCAGTCCTTGAGGGACTCCTTTATATAGTTGGCACCGAGAACGGCGAGAGGTCCCACCATCTTCAAGTTCTGCTTTCCAAGCATGAGGATATAGGTATATGCGCGGAGAAGCACCCCGAAATTACCCATGAAACCGGAAATCCTGCCACAGGCATCCGCGTTGGCGCCTTCCACACGAAGACTTCCGTCTTCTGTCTCGACCACTCTCGGCACAGGCAGATGCTTCACCAGATGTGCAGCCACTCCCACAGGGCCGGCACCGGGACCGCCACCTCCATGAGGGGTGGAGAATGTCTTGTGCAGATTTATGTGCATGATATCGAAGCCCATGTCTCCGGGACGGACTACACCCATGAGAGGGTTCATGTTTGCTCCGTCATAATAAAGCAGACCGCCGCATGCGTGGACAAGCTCCGCTATCTCCTTAATATCCTTTTCGAAAAGTCCGAGGGTATTAGGATTGGTCATCATTATGCCGGCGATGGTGTCGTCAAGCAGAGGCTTGAGGTCCTCGACATCCACAAGACCCATTGCATTGGATTTGACCTGCTCTATTTCCAGCCCGCAGACAGCCGCAGAAGCCGGATTTGTGCCATGTGCACTGTCAGGAACGATGATTCTAGTGCGCTTGAGGTCGCCACGGGAGATATGGTACTGACGGATGACCATCAGTCCGGTAAGTTCTCCATGCGCGCCGGCAAACGGATCCAGCGTGAACTCAGCCATTCCTGTGATTGCTGAAAGAGCATGTGAGAGATCCTTATATAGTCTAAGAGCCCCCTGGACGGTTGAAGCCGGCTGTAGCGGATGCAGACCTGCAAATGCAGGCATGGCCGCAATCTCCTCGTTGATCTTAGGATTATATTTCATGGTGCAACTTCCCAGAGGATAGAATCCGGAATCCACACCGAAGTTCATCTGCGAGAGATTTGTATAATGGCGGACAACATCCAGTTCGCTCACCTGTGGAAGAGCAGGCTCGCAGGAGCGCCTCAAGCCTTCCGGAAGTTCGGAAACTGTTGCTGTCCAACGGTTTGCCGGCAATGAATATCCCTGTCTTCCTTCCTTGGAAAGATCAAAGATCAGTTTGTCGTAGTATTTCATGACTGTTCCTCCTTGGTTGAAAGATCCTTCGCTTCGCTCAGGATGACAGGTGAATGATCGCTCTGAATGACAGGTGAGTCTTTCAGGCCCGAGATGACACATAACACTGCATCAAGATTCTCCTTGGAAACTTTCTCGGTGACGCAGAAGTTCACAAGTCCCTTTTCGACCTCGACTGCACCAAAGACTCCGCTCATCATAAGCGTATCCTGGAGCAGTTCCACCGGCACAAGAGACTTAAGTGTGAACTCCTTCAGGAACGGCTTGTCGAAAGCCTTCTCGAACAGGCCGGTCTCAAGAAGCCTGTCATGGAGATAATGTGTTCCGCCATAACAGAGTTCATTGACCTCACGCAGGCCTTTCGGCCCCATAAGTGACATATATACAGTCACATAGAGAGCCATCAGAGACTGATTCGAACAGATGTTGCTTGTCGCTTTCTCACGACGGATATGCTGCTCGCGGGCCTGAAGGGTGAGTACATATGCACGCTTGCCGTCCACATCCTTTGTGGCGCCGACGATTCTGCCAGGCAGTTTGCGCACCAGATCCTTGGTGCAGGCAAGGAAGCCGACATATGGGCCTCCGAAGCAGAGCGGCACTCCAAGAGTCTGAGAGTCACCGCATACGATGTCTGCTCCCCACTCGCCAGGAGTCTTGATGACTGCAAGTGATGAAGGGTCGGAATATACCATCAGCAGGCCCTTCTGTGCATGGACTGCATCTGCAAATCCAGTCAGGTCCTCAATGATTCCATATTTATTGATACCGGGAACAAGCACACCGGCAACATCTCCTGCTGCAAGTTCAGCGGCAAGAGCACCGTATGAAGTCGAACCATCCTGACATGGAATGAAATCGAGTTCCACTCCATTGAACTTTGCATAGGTCTTCACAACCTTGATGACCTGAGGCAGAAGGCCTTCTGACACGAGGACACGGGTCTTCTTCTTTGTGGAAGCCATAGCCATCATCATTGCCTCAGCCGCTGCCGTCGCACCGTCATACATCGAAGCGTTGGTGCAGTCCATGCCGGTAAGTTCCGTGATCATAGACTGATACTCAAATATATAGCGGAGAGTTCCCTGAGAAACTTCCGGCTGATATGGAGTGTATGCCGTGAGGAATTCAGATCGTGAAATGATGTGAGGAATCACGGCCGGAGAATAATGGTCGTATGCTCCCAGACCGCAGAGGCAGAAAAGATTTGTGTTCTGCTCAGCCAGTTCCTCGAAATACTGGCGCACCTCATGCTCAGACATCGCGTCCGGGAGGTCGTATTCTTCACGGTAGATGACGTCCTGTGGAACATCGGAGTAGAGTTCCTCAAGGGACCCTACTCCGATTCTTTCCAGCATCTGGCGAACATCATCTTCCGTATGCGGAAAATATGCGAATGCCATAATTGCCTTTTTACTCGTTTGCACACATCGCCTCGTAAGCCGCCGCATCCATAAGCGATTCAAGTTCAGACGGATCGCTCATCTCGACCTTCATGATCCAGTTCGCGAAAGCATCCTCGTTCAGAAGTTCAGGAGCGTCCTCAAGTTCCTCGTTGATCTCGACCACTGTTCCTGAAACAGGGCAGAAAAGGTCGCTAGCTGCCTTAACGCTTTCCACTGCACCGAACTCCTCGCCTTTCTCAAGTTCGTCGTCAACCTCCGGCATATCCACATATGAGAGGTCGCCCATTGCATGCTGAGCGAAATCCGTGATGCCTACGATTGCTACATTTCCTTCAACCTTTACCCATTCGTGTGACTCGCTGTAATAGAGTCCTTCTACTGTCTTTGCCATAATATCTTATTTTTTATAGTTTGTTTCGTAAAAACGTCTCTTTGTAACGATGCCAGGGAACACCTTCTTGCGGATGCGGATCTCCACCTGCGTTCCGAGTTCGGTATATGCCTTGTCCACCATAGCGACACAGACACTGCGGTCGGTCGAGATCGAACGATATCCAGTCGTCACGACTCCCACCTGCACGCCGTTCACCTCCACAGGATAGCCGGCACGAGGGATAGCCTTGTCCTGGAGTTCGATTCCGACGCTCTTGCGCGCAAGACCGGCCTCCTTCTGGGCTACCAGGGCATCACGTCCTATGAAATCTGCCTTGTCATTCACCTTAGCGAACATTCCCAGCCCTGCCTCAAGCGGAGTGATCTCATCGCTGAGTTCATGTCCGTAAAGCGGAAGTCCAGCCTCAAAACGGAGGGTATCTCGGCATCCAAGTCCACAAGGAACCACGCCAGCATCAAGCAGAGTGTCCCATATCTTCAGAATGGCCTCATGGGAAGCATATATCTCATATCCGTCCTCACCTGTGTATCCGGTGCGGCTTACGATCATCCTTGGCGCCGTTACGCCCGGAAACTCGGTTTCATAATATGTATAGAATCCAAGGGCGGCGGCCTCCTTAAGGCCGAGAGTCTCGACAGCATATTTCTCAGCCTCAGGACCTTGCAGGGCAATCTGTCCCCAGTCATCAGATGCGTTGACCACATTCACATCATAACCTTCCGCCTGTGCACAGAGCCATTCATAGTCCTTAGCGATGTTAGAAGCATTGACAACGAGAAGGTAGTGGTCCGGAACAAATTCCTTGTATACCAGAAGATCATCCACAGTCGTTCCGCTCGGATAGAGCATCATTCCATAAAGGATCTTTCCATCCTCCATACCCTCTATGTTATTGGAAAACACATGGTTGACAAACTTGTCTGCATCAGGACCGCTCACGAAGATCTCGCCCATATGCGACACGTCGAACATGCCGGCCTTATGACGGACAGCATTATGCTCGTCTGTGATGTTGGTGTACTGGATCGGCATATCGAAGCCTGCAAACGGGCTCATCAAAGCACCGAGGGCAACGTGTCTGTCATGAAGACAGGTTTTCAAAAGTGTTTCTTCCATATTATCATATATTATTGATTATCAAATTGTTCAAATGTAGAGGCCATCCTTTCGATTTCCTCAACATCAGAGGCATCAAGAAGGATCTCTCCATCAGTGAAATATCTTGTCATGTATTCCTCCAGAGCCTGGGCAGATTTCAGGGCTTCATGCGTAATTTCCAGATGTGGAACAATGTCGGATATGTTCCTCACACGCTGGCGGACAGAGGCAACTCCATGTCTTTCAAGTTTTTCCAGCGGTGGGCGGATTGCCTCTTCAAGTGCCTCCATATCAGTATCGTACAGAAGTGTTCCGTGAACGATGCTCCTGTCGGGAAGTTGATGGAAGGCATTTCCGCTGACTTTCCTTCCATCCACAAGCACATCATTTCTCCCGGACTTCTCGGCCGGCAGCCCCATAGAGCACAGACAAGCGGTCAATGCAGAAAGATATCTGTCAAAGACCGCCGACACGTCTCCCCTGCGGGACACATATGAAATCATGATGTTTCCAAGATCGGAATACACACATCCGCCGCCGCTTCTGCGACGGACGATATGGACGCCGTGATCACGACAATATTCCATATTCACCTCTGCTTCCAGATTCTGATTGCGTCCTATGATGACCGTCGGCTCCACACGCCACACGAAAAAAGTCTCGTCCTCATACTTTCCTGCCACGAATTCCTCCATGGCAAGATAAAAGGCGAGACTGCGGCGCTCGGCATCCGGTAAGACGACGTGTTTCATATTCCTAAAATCCTCTCAAATTTAAGGAAATATTTTGATAAAACAAATTCCGCTAAGCGTGATATGCAATCGATTATCAATCAGCATCATAAGGGGTATTGCTCGCATGGCTGGGACAGCGAGCCATGATATATAAACGTTTGAGATTCAGGGATATACCAGTCACGGGAATACTTGGCACTAAATATGCGTTTAATCCGACATTGAATAATACCGACAGATTATGGAGACGAAAAGCAACAAGACCCAAAGAGGCAGAACGCTGAACATGAGAAGCATATTCCGCTGCATGATGGAGGACGGGTACTACCCCACCTTCGAGAAGACTCACATCCAGTTCGGACTGGACGACAATATAGCCGTGGTCGAATATGATGAAGGCATTCTGGCGGTGAGGCTTTTCTTCTCCATTGAAGAAGATGCATATGACCTGTTCCTTGAGGCATCAAACTCCATGATGATGTACAACTGGTGCGCAAAGGCGGTCGTGCTGGACGACATGAAGAACATAATGTTCGGATGCGAGATTCCGTGCGACAATGTCAGGGAGTTCAGAAAATTCTTCCCGCGTTGCATCGAGATGCTGAGGGAAGGCCTCAGAGCGCATAAATCCGAGATGCGGAGGATGATTCTGGCAGATCAGGTGGCATCAAAGGCAATCCCTGCCACTGATGAATCCCTGATCACCACAAGCCGTCCCAAGATAGTGTCATAACGGTGGCACGTATCTAACTGACACACAGAGAAATACAAGAAGTGCGTGCTGCCAAAGGGGAGCACGCACTTTTCATAAAACGCTGAGGCGCAAGGGATTATGCGCCGCGCTAGTTCTGATGTGCGAGACGGAGGAGGTCAAGAACAACCTTCACTGGGTTGAATGTTTCGAGCGGAACCTCAACGAAGAGGGTGTTCCACTTGCTCATCGCACCGTTCCACAGACCTGGGAGTTCGAGAGCCTTGAGTTCGCGGCCCTGATAGCTCTTTGAACTGATGAATCCTGCATCCTCATCAACATACTCCAGAAGATTGAAACTCTGTCCCTTGTAGTCATGCAGGCAGCATACGATGTCAACCGGGTTGAAGTGGGTTGCAGAAGCAAGGGCGCCTCGTGCATGCTCATCAGACATGTTGATCTGAACGCTCTCCAGCACCTGGAGTGATGTGGATCCGTCCTTCTCAGCGATGATGAAAGGACCGCCGCCAGGCTCACCCTGATTCTTCACCATACCTGCCACTCTGACAGGACGGTTGAGTTTCGCACGAAGAGCCTCGACACGTGCCTTGCAGGTGTCTGCCTGTGGCATCTTGATGCAGAGAACATCGTTAAGGAAAGCCTCGATATCGTCACAAAGCGACTGCACCTCAGGACTTGCATAGATGTCGTCATAAACCGGATCGTAACCAGGGACACCGGCAACAGTCACTCTTGAGCCAGCCACAGGAGTGCAGACCGCATCAAGTTCACGCAAATATGCATGGAGGGTGTCACGAAGTTCAAGAGCCTTTCCGAGAAGCACCTTCTTCCATTTTGCTGTCTCCGGAAGGAGTCTCTCATTGGCTACGTTGTCGATATTCTTGATGGAAACAACCTCTTCCTTGATGTTGTTCAGGTTATAGATGAGGGCACCGTGGCCGGCAGGACGGAAAAGAAGCGAATCGGTCTCTGTTCTGAAAGGCCTGTTCTCCACATCCACAGCGACTGTGTCGGTCGCCTTGGCCTGGAATGTGAAGGTGATGTTGTATTTTACACCATACTTAGCCTCATAAGCAGCTTTAACCTCTGCATAAGCCTCCTCGAAAAGATGCTGGTGCTCAGGAGAAATGGTCACCACGAGATTTGCAGTGCCGTCCTCATTGCGCATATAGTTCTGAGCCTCGACAAGATGCTCGGCAAATGCGGTGCGGATCTCTCCGTCAGTGTATTTATGGAACTTGAGCACTCCCTTAGGCTTTGCTCCGTATCCAAGTCCCTCGTCGGTCAGAGTCTTGGCAAGAACTGACTTCCTGTATTCCGGACACTTGCAGATCTTCTCGCCAAACAATTCCGGTGTGTAGAAAGCGAACTCAGCAATCCTGTCCACGAACTTGGCAGCAGGAGCATCGTCTGCGAGTTCCTTGCCAGCCTTCAATGCGTCAAGTCCGCTGAAAAGGTCCTTGAACATACGTGATGCGGCACCAGAAGCAGGAACAAACTTGCATTTTCCGTTGATGACTGCACCTTCATAATACTTTGCCGCAGCCTCTACAGCAGCTTCATCAAGAACCTGGATACCCTTTTCAGGAGTGGCAGGAGCCACGATATCCATCCATGGAAAGCCCTTCTTAAAGCGTTCAACCTGCTCTTCTACAGTCTGCACGGACGAACCGCGCTGCTCAATCTGAGCGATATCTTCTTTTCTGAACATAATTATTGTTGTTTAAGTAACTTTAATCTACACGTTTATCTCACCTTTCCATTATTCCTTTGCTATTCAACATAAAATTCCCTGCGATATTGGTAGTTCGATCTCATCTTTTCAAAGTTGCCCGGCTCCATCCTGAATCGGAAATCATCCGTAAATATAGGATAATTGTACTGGAACACAGCCGCAATCTCTCCCTGTTTCTTATCTTTCAGATCCAGTAGTTTCGGTTCATGGTCCGGAATGTCGTTTTCAGGATAATAGTCGTACAGTTCCTTGATTCCGAAATGACGTGCCACGGACTGAACAGCCGATGCAGTTCCGTTCTGCTTTCCCTGAAACGAATATCCGGCGATATGAGGGGTCGCCACATCCACGAGTTCTATCAGGTCTTCATCCACATCCGGTTCATTGTTCCAGGTGTCGATTATAGCGGCTCCGAGTTTCGGATAGGCTGCCTTCAACGCTGCCTCATTCATGACCTCGCCACGGGAAGCATTGATGAATATGGATCCTGGCTGCATCAGCATGAAGAAATCCTCGTCAGCCATCCCTCTCGTCGTATCATCAAGCGGAGTGTGCATGGTCACAATCTGAGAATTTGCCAGAAGATATTCCAGAGAGCAGAATCCTTCCTCACCTTCCGCCGCAGCACGAGGCGGATCGCATCGCAGGACATTGAATCCCAGATACCTGGCCATATGCTCGACCTTCCTGCCCACGTGTCCGACTCCGATGATTCCTAAGTTCGCTCCGTCCAGTTTGATGTTCTTGCGGGCAGCCACGCCATACAGAGCAGAAAACACATACTGCATGACTCCACCGGCATTGCAGCCTTCTGCATTGTGGACTTCGATTCCGTGCTGCGCACAATAATCAAGGTCTATATGGTCAGTGCCTATCGTCGCCGTCGAGATCAACTGCACCTTTGTGCCGTCCAGAAGGTCTGCATTGCACTTCGTGCGTGTCCTGATGATCAGAGCATCTGCATCTATGACGTCTTCATGGGTGATATGACGTCCGTCTATATATACGACTTCCGCATAAGGCTCAAATGCACCTTCAAGAAACGGAATATGCTTATCTGCAACTATCTTCATATATCCTTTTATTTTAAAACGATGCTCTTCACGGCCGGACCACCTTTAGAGTCCTTGACAAAGAGGCTGTCAGCAGCGAGGAATTCATTCATCTTCTGCATTATCACATCGCGCTGGTAGTATAACTGATTTCGTGCCATGGATGAATTAAGATTCACATAGACTACCGCACCGGCATACGACACTGAAAGTGTGTATCGCGAAGCGCCGGACACGGTGTTCCAGGCCTCTGTAACCCTCATCTGATTGACCCCTGAGGATATCTTCATCTCACGGATATAGCGCGAGATGAGTTCCTCCATCCCGACCGGCTCCTTGCGTCCTATCCTGTTATCACCGTATGCCATCGCTATATCCTCCTGAACGTGCCTCCTGCTGTCTCGAAATATGCCCTGTCCTGCGTCAGTCCGTCCACGATTCCCGCCATACGCACCTTGTTGCTGTCCGTGATGAAGATCTGGCCGAAATCATTGCTGGCCACCATCTGGAGCAGGTTAGAGATACGTCCCATATCCAGTTTGTCGAACACATCATCCAGAAGAAGCATAGGGGCAAAACCATATTTCTTCTTCATTATCTCATATTGCGCGAACTTGAGCGATACAAGGAAGGACTTCTGCTGTCCCTGGGAGCCGCATCTGCGGATAGGGTGTCCGTTCATTGTGAACTGAAGGTCATCCCTCTGTAGGCCGGAAGTCGTATATCTCAGAGCCCTGTCCTTGTCGAAGGATGCTGCCAGAAGTTGGTCAAGCGAGGCTTTATCCAGTTCCGTATCATATTCAATATCAATTTCTTCCGACCCTCCGGACACTGCCTTGTAATATTCTCTGACAATAGGGCGCAACTCTTCCACAAAGGCCTTGCGCGCCTTATAGACCGGTTCTGCCAGAGCAGACATACGCATATCCATGACTTCGAGAAGGTCCCTGTCCACGGTCATTTCCTTAAGCATCCTGTTCCTCTGAAGAAGAAGACGGTTATATTGCTGAAGTGTAGACATATATTCCCTGTCCATCTGGGAAAGCACCGCATTGACGAACCGTCTGCGTTCCTCGCCCGACTCGCTGACCAGAGAGATGTCCGACGGTGAGACCATCACGATCGGGAGCACACCTATATGCTCGGAAACCTTGGGATATGGCTTATCGTCTCGCTTTACCTTCTTTTCCCCTTTGGATGTAATCCTGAGAGCGAATCTGCTGGACAGACTGTTTTCCATACGATAGGTTCCCGCGAGAGAAAACTCCTCGGTTCCGTACCTGAAACAGAACTTATCAGAAGATGCAAAAGCGCTCTTAGTCATTGAAAGATAATATATTGCATCCAGAAGATTGGTCTTTCCTTCTCCGTTGTTACCGCTGATGCAGTTCACATTTGGAGAGAATTCCAGTTCCTGAAGTTGAATATTTCTGAAGTCCGAGATGACTATTTTCTCTAAAACGGGCATATGGTTACTTATATCTTTGCAAAGATATAAAATATATACTGAAAGACAATCCAAATAATTATTGGGAGTTTGCACAAATTTTCCTAAATTTGCCGCCTGTTTGCGCCCTATGGTCAGGGTAACGACTCAAAGACAAATATAAAATCATAAAGATATGGCTAAGGAAATCAAAAACGAGAACGCTGAGGCAGTAGTCGAGGCAGTTTCAAAGACAGAAAAGTTCTTCAACGAGAACGGAAAACTTCTCTCAATCATCGCAGCTGCTGTTGTGGTAGTTGCTGTCGGTATCTTCTGCTGGTACAAGTTCGCTTACCAGCCTGCACAGGCTGAGGCTCAGGGCCAGATGGCTCTTGCAGAGGAGAACTTCCGAGCAGGCGACTTCGAACTCGCACTCAACGGTGACGGCAATGTGCTCGGATTCGCTCAGATCATCGACGAGTACGGTGCAAAGGCAGGAAAGGCTGCAAACTTCTATGCAGGCGTATGCGAACTCCAGCTCGGAAACTATGACCTCGCAATCGACTACCTCAAGGCTTACAACGGAAAGGACGAGATCCTCAAGGCTCGTGCACTTGCATGCCTTGGGGATGCTTATGTCGGTCTTGAGAACTATGCTGCCGCTCTCGGATACTATGAGAAGGCTGCCGCTGTAGTTGACAACATGTTCGCTGCAGGATACCTTCTCAAGGCAGGTGTGGTTGCAGAGAAGCTCGGTCAGACTGAGAAGGCTCTCGGATTCTATCAGCAGATCAAGGATCAGTATCCTCAGTCAATGGAAGGATACGATGTAGATAAGTATATCGGAAGAATTGAGGCGAAATAATTATGGGAAGAGCGTTTGAGTTCCGCAAGGAAAGAAAATTCAAGAGATGGGGGCACATGGCCCGCGTCTTCACTAAGATCGGTAAGGAAATCACCATCGCTGTAAAGCAGGGCGGTCCTGATGTGACAGGTAACCCGCGTCTTCGCGCGCTTATCCAGACTGCACGAAGTGAGAACATGCCTAAGGACAATATCGAGCGCGCAATCAAGAGAGCGACCGACAAGGACCAGGCAGACTACAAGGAGGTAGTATTCGAAGGATACGGTCCTCACGGAATCGCAGTCCTCGTGGAGGCGGCAACCGACAACAACAACCGTACTGTTGCAAACGTACGTTCATATTTCACAAAGAGCGGCGGATCGCTCGGAACTTCCGGTAGCGTTGACTACATGTTCGACCGCAAGTGCATGTTCCGCATGAAGACCGCTAACCCATACGACCTTGAGGAGCTTGAGCTTGAACTCATCGACTACGGCGTGGAGGAGATCTTTGAGGAGGAGAACGAGAACGAAGAGACAGAAATCGTGCTCTATGGTGAGTTCACTGCATTCAACACCATCCAGAAATGGATCGAGGAGAACGGCTACGAACTCGTTGCAGCAGAGTTCACACGCCTCCCTAACGTGGAGTTGAAGGAACTCTCGGCTGAGGACAAGGCAGATGTCGAGAAGCTCATCGAGCGCATCGAGGAGGACGACGACGTTCAGAACGTATATACGACAATGCAGCCGTAATCGTAACGGCATAAGATTCAGGAATCCGGTGGCTGCTGTCATCGGATTCTTTATTTAAGGAAGTAGCAGATATATGAACAACGACAGGATATTGATATTGGACGGTGCCATGGGCACGATGATCCAAAGATACGGACTTACTGAAGCAGACTACCGCGGTGAAGTGTTCGGTTCCATTTCGAAGGAACTGAAGGGCAACAACGAGTGTCTGAACCTCACCCGCCCGGAAATCATCAGGGAGATCCATCGGGAATATATCAAGGCCGGAGCCGACATCATCGAGTCCAACACATTCAGCGCCAACAGGATATCCCAGGCAGAATACGGATGTGAAGAGTATGCCGCTCAGATGGCTTATGAGGGTGCCAGGATTGCCCGTGAAGCTGCTGATGAGGCGGCTTCGGCAGGTAGGAAGGTATGGGTGGCCGGAAGCATGGGACCGACATCCAAGTCGCTTTCGTTGTCACCGGACGTGTCCGATCCGGGATTCAGGGCATATTCGTTTGACCAGATGTGCCAGGCATATCGAGAGCAGGCGGAGGCGCTGCTGCGAGGCGGAGCAGATATCCTGTTGATCGAGACATGTTTCGATGCCCTTAATGTGAAGGCGGCGTTATATGCTGTCAGCATGATACAGATGGACAGGCAGATGGTTCCGGTAATCGTATCAGTATCTGTGGGAGACAGGAGCGGAAGAACACTTACAGGACAGACGTTGGAGGCGTTCTACACCTCCGTGAGGCACTACCCTCTTCTAGCTTTCGGTCTGAACTGCTCACTGGGAGCCGCCGAAATGACTCCGCTTCTGGAAGACGTTGCCGGATGGTGCGAATGCATGGTTAGCTGCTACCCTAACGCCGGACTTCCAAATGAGATGGGAGGATATGACCAGACTCCTGCGCAGACGGCAGAAGCCGTGGCAGGGATGGCAAAGAAAGGACTTGTGAACATCGTGGGAGGCTGCTGCGGAACCACTCCGGAGCATATTGCCGCCATCGCTGCGGCAGTTTCGGATCTCCAGCCGCATCAGCTGTCCGGGAATAGGGGTGAATTCACGGACAGGAGTCTGGTGGTGAGCGGTCTGGAGGCTGTCAGGATGGATCTCAAGAAGAACAACTTCACAAATGTCGGTGAAAGGACCAATGTGGCGGGCTCCCGCAAGTTCGCCAGACTCATCGCTTCCGGAGAATATGATCAGGCTCTGCAGATTGCCGCAAAGCAGATCGAGGACGGAGCAACCATCATAGACATCAACATGGACGACGCCATGCTGGACAGCACGAGGGAGATGGAAAGGTTCGTCCGCTGCATATCCAATGACCCGGCTGTGGCAAAGGCTGCCCTGATGATAGATTCTTCGCACTGGGAGACCATTCTTGCCGGTCTGAAGAACGCACAGGGAAAGTGCATCGTGAATTCCATCAGTCTGAAGGAGGGTCCGGAGGCTTTCGTCGCTAAGGCAAGGGAAATCAGCAGATTAGGAGCGGCGATGGTGGTCATGGCCTTTGACGAGCAGGGGCAGGCGACAACTTACGAGAGAAAGATCGAGATTTGCGAAAGGGCATATAGACTGTTGACGGAGCAGGCAGGAGTGGCTCCTGAAGACATCATCTTCGACGTAAATATACTTTCAATAGGAACAGGAATAGAGGAACACGCAAGATACGCAGTGGACTTCATCGAGGCTGTGAGGTGGATCAAGGCGAATCTTCCGGGTGCGCTGACTTCCGGCGGAGTATCCAATCTCTCGTTTGCATTCAGAGGCAACAATGCCGTGCGTGAAGCCATGCATTCTGTATTTCTGTATCACGCCATCAAGGCTGGGCTGGACATGGCCATCGTGAATCCGTCCATGCTTCAGGTTTATGACGAGATAGAGCCGCAACTTCTGAAATGCGTGGAGGATGTGATATTTGACAGGGATCCGCAGGCGACGGAAAGGCTGATAGACAAGGCGTCGGAAATGCTTGCTCTGAAAGAGGCAGGAACAGGGACGGGAGCTGATGTCAAGGTGGAGGAGAAGGTCAGACCGGTGGGAGAAAGACTCAGGGATGCCATTCTCAAAGGACGGAGCGAGGGGCTGAAGGAGGATATTACGGAGGCTATGGATATATATGGGGAGGCTGTGAATGTGATTGAGGGGCCTCTTATGGAAGGGATGGAGAGCGTGGGAAGGATGTTTGGGGAGGGGAAGATGTTTTTGCCGCAGGTTGTCAAGGCGGCTAAGGTCATGAGGGATGCTGTGGATCTGCTTCAGCCCTTCATGCAGGTGGGAGCCGGTTGCTCCGAAGACCCCCGCCCTCTGCGAGGGCACCCCCTAGCCGAGGGTGGCATGTCTTCTCCGCAATCCGTCTCCCACCTGCACCCATCGCACGCAAGAGCCACGGAATCTGTCATGACACGGAAGAGAGAGGTGGTGGTGATTGCGACGGTCAAGGGGGATGTGCATGATATCGGGAAGAATATTCTGGGGATTGTGCTGACCTGCAACGGGTTCGAGGTACATGACCTGGGGGTGATGGTGGACAAGGAGACTATTCTCAGTGAGGCGGAAAGACTGGGGGCCGACATAATCGGAGTCAGCGGACTCATCACTCCGTCACTCTATCATATGGAGGAACTTTGTCGAGAGATGGCCTCAAGGGGCATGACGACTCCCCTTTTCATCGGCGGGGCCACCACCTCAGCCCTGCACACGGCAGTGAAGCTTGCCCCATTATATGACCATGTGTTCTATGGCCCTGACGCATCTGCAAGCGCTGTTCTTGCCAAGAGATGCATGATGGACCGTGAGGCATTCGAGAAGGAGGAACATTTGAAACAGGAAAAGATAAGGGAAATGTATATTATGGATGAGAAAACAACTGAGCAGAACAGCAGTGCAGCCGGAGAGGGCAAGACCGAAGGCATTCAGATCAAGGAAGGAAACAATGAAGCACGGTTCGGATACGAAACCTATCTGACAAGTTGTCCGGAAGACATTCCGGTACAGGAGATTCCGGCAGAGGAAGTGCTGCCTTATTTCGACTGGAAGATGTTCTATGCCATCTGGGGTGTCAAATACGGAAGCGCAGTACCAGAAGCAGCCGAACTTATGCAGCTCAGAAGGGATGCCGAAGAAGAACTCCGTTTCGGAGACTACAGGATCATGCTGGCGGCAAGATTCATGGAAGGTTGCTCAGACGGTGAGGTCATCGTATCAGAGAATGCTGAACTTCCGATGCTCAGACAGGAAAGTTTCAAGGAACTGTCTCTCAGCGATTTCGTGATTCCGAAGGAAAGTGGTAGGAAGTCACCTTTCGGAGTGTTCGCCATCTCCGTAAACAAGAGGAGCAAGGCCCATGTGGAGGGGTGCAGCTGCCCCGCATGCAACAGCAGATACGAGGACATGATCGGCAGGACCGTAAGACAGACCATTGCAGAGGCTGCCTCCAAATGGCTGAGCGACAGGATTGTCAAAGGTCTGAACGCAGAAGGTATCAAGATCGTGAAGCCGGCAGCAGGATATTCCAGCTGTCCGGACCACACCCTGAAGATCGATATCCTTAAACTACTCGGAGAGACCCCGGACTGCCATGAGCAGGGTAACGAACTCCATAAACATCGCCACGAGCATGACCTGCACCACCGCCATGAGCACGGCCACCATGAATGCTCATGTCATCATAACACGGAGGGACTGGGAATAACCCTCACAGAGAGTTGCGCGATGACTCCGGAGGCCAGCATCTGCGGAATGATATTCATGCATCCGGAGGCATGCTACCCTGAAATCCGCCACATAAGCCAGGAGCAGTACGAGAAATACAGAAACCGAAGAAGCATGGATGCAGAAACTGCACGACACTTCCTCGGTCATCTTCTGAAATAGATCTTAGCTATACTGCTCCCGATGGAGGACAATGCGGTAGAGGTTGCAGCCGATGAGGTTTCCCAGCACGATGAAGACATACACACCCAGCACCTGCCATGCATGAGCCTTCAGAAATGCTACCGGCACGCAGAGATAGTAGAAGGCATCAGCAACGCAGTGGGTGAATCCGCACACGATGAAGAGCGGAACAGCGAACAGGAGCGGTAGGAAGTTCTTCTCCCTGGCAAACTTAACCGAAGTCGTCATCATGAATCCGCAGCCGATTCCAAGAAGTCCGCAGCGCCATGCACCGGTCCTGAGGCGGAGTTCGAGGATGTTCTGAGCTGCCCCCTGGATGTCCATAGGAGACACACGGGAAAGCATTGCGACACAGAGGCAGCCGAAGATGTTTCCCAGCAGAACGACGCCCAGCATTCCCACTTCACCCTTACGGATAAAGCCGGCAGTTCCCGTGTAAAGGCTCAGTTTATATCCCACGACAGTGAGAAGTCCGAAACAGAAGAGTATGGCACCGACAACGGGACCATACACTTCGCTCTGAACGCCGGAAGCAAGAAAGCCGAATCCGGCAAAGCCAATCGCTATTCCCGCAAGTATCGAGGAGCGGATCAGTTTAGTCATATATAGGTTATTTTGGAAGATTTCTGTTAAGGAGCCAGCATCCCAGCAGAGCAGAAAGAACTGAGCCGCAAAGAACTCCGAGCTTTGCCTCATTCAGCAGAGCCGCTCCCTGAGCACCAAGTCCGGCATATGAGAGGTCTGCTATGAACATCGATACGGTGAATCCGATACCGCACACCACACAGACACTTGCAAACGCCTTCCAAGTCGCTCCTTCAGGCAATTCGACGATCTTCATACGCACTGCAAGCCACGAGAACGAGAACACTCCGAGGAACTTTCCGAGCACCAGACCCAGGATCACAGAAAGGCTCACACCTGAGAACAGGGTTCCCAGACTCATTCCTGAAAGGTCGATACCCGCATTTGCAAAGGCGAAGAGCGGAATCACAAGATAGTTGATCGGGAAATGAAGGTTGTCCTCAAGATCCTGAAGCGGACTGATCATCTTGTCGGCAGCAGACTCGATGCTCTTGAGCGTGTGGATCTGCTCGTTGGTCAGAACGACTGCGTTATTTTCCTCATTGACGTCAATCACAGGGAACTTGTTGATGTTATTTCTGATACGCTCCAGGTAGTGTCCTGTACCCTTCTTAAGAGTAGCCGGCACGCAGAACGCCACGATTACACCGGCGATAGTGGCATGGATACCGGAATTGAGCATCATGTACCAGAGCACCAAACCGATTGCCACATAGAACTCCTTGCTGCGCACCTTCAGGATATTCGCAAGCACCATGACTGCCACACATGCAGCAGAAAGCGCTAGATAAATAAAATCGATATCCGACGAATAGAACAGGGCGATGACGAGGATTCCGCCGAGGTCATCGGCAACAGCAAGAGCCGCAAGGAATATCTTCAGACCGATCGGCACCCTCTTGCTGAACACTGAAAGTACTCCGAGAGAGAATGCGATGTCCGTAGCCATCGGGATGGCCAGACCTCTCTGCATGTCCGCGTCACCCGGGCATGTAAGCCAGAAAAGCAGGACAGGAACTATCATACCACCGCAGGCACCGATAATAGGGAGCAGCGCCTTTTCACGTGTGGAAAGTTCACCTACACGGATCTCTCTCTTGATCTCAAGACCTACCGACAGGAAGAAGATCGCCATCAGGAAGTCGTTGATGACTGCCATAAGGGTCATAGGATGGCCGTTGTGACTGAACAGGTTGAAGTTTCCGATGGAAACCGACACATTGTGCTGCCAAAGAGAGAAATACCAGTCTTTGACAACAGGGATGTTCGCGCAGAAAAGTGCGAGAACCGTACACACAATAAGCACCATGCTTGAAGAAACATGGAGCTTATGTTTGCTCAGAAAACTGAAATTTGTTGTCATTACCTACCTTTTTAAAAAACGGGTGCAAAAGTAGGCTTTATTAACCGATAAAGCAATTATAAATCGACTTTTTAACAATCCGGGAGTTTCCCTACCCCTTGATAAGCGCTGCAATTTCCGTCATATTACATTTCTCCTCACTGAATGCCTGTGGAAATGAAAGACCCGGAGCCAGCACCTCGAATCCGAGAGATTCGGCAAAGGAGTTGAGAAGATTCACGCTCGACCCGGCCCAGGTGTAGGAGCCTAGGGCATAGAAACGGCGTCCCTTGATAAGCCTTGCCTGAAGAGCCTTAATGAATGTCTCCACAGGTGGGAATATGCCATTGTTATATGTCGGAGAGGCAGCAACTATCGTATCATACTTGAAGACATCCCGGAGAGCGCCGGAAAGTCCCAGCCCCGGATTCACATTGCCGGCAAGGTCATGAACTGCACAAGGCACACCCTGTCTGCGAAGTTCCTCCGCAAGAGCCTCTGCCGCAGCGGCCGTGTTGCCATACATGGAACCGTAGGCGATGCACACTCCCCTTTCCACCTCATAACGGCTCATCTTGTCATACAGACCCACGACCTGAGGAATCGACTTTTCCCACACGGGACCATGAGTGCTGCACACCCGTCTGACATCAAGACCGGAAAGTTTCTTGAGGGCGGACTGAACCGGAGTTCCATACTTGCCTACGATGTTGGAGTAATATCTCATCATCTCGTCACGGAAACTCTCGAACGTACCTTCCGAATCCACAACTTCCTCATTCACAGCGCCGAATGTACCGAAGGCGTCTCCTGAGAAGACAGTATTCTCCTCAGCGAGCCAGGTCACCATAGTCTCCGGCCAGTGAACCATCGGAATCATATGGAAACTTAGGCTGCATGAGCCCAGATCAAGCGAATCGCCTTCCTTCACGACCATAACCCTTTCTGCCGGAGTGCCATAATATCCCTGAAGCATAGGGACCGCCTTCGCGTTGCCCACAATCTTCAGGTCCGGATACATCTCAAGCATATATGCGACCAGAGATGAGTGGTCCGGCTCCATGTGGTTGACTACCAGATAATCAACAGGCCTTTCCCCCAGAACCTCCTTGATATTTGCCAGAAACTCGTCCTCAAACCCATGCTCGACGGTGTCTATAAGCGCAACCTTGGCATCCGCTACAATATATGAATTATAACTTACTCCATAAGGAAGCGGCCATAGGCCTTCAAATAGAGTCTTCGTGTCATCGTTGACACCTATATAATATATTCTTTCAGATATCTTCTTCATTTCTTCATACAAATTAACTCCCTCCGACCTGAAAGGTGAAGGGAGCAGTCATTAAAGTTCAGTCTTCCAGAGACCGTGGAGATTGCAGTATTCATAAACTGCGACAGGCTTGCTGCCGCATACACAGATGACAGTCTCCGGCTTGTCCTTGAGATCGACGCGGATTCCTCCATCCTCAGTCTCGACATAGATAAATGAGATATGGTGTTCTGGAAGCATAGGATGAGCCACACTGCCCACCTCAACCTTGATCTTGCAGTCGTCAAGTTTTGTCACGACAGGAAGATGCTTCTCGTTGCTTGCCTCTTCAGTATTAGGAATGAGTTCCACCATCTTTTCTCCGCAGCAGACTACAGGAACCTTTGAATCAACCACTTTCTGAATGACGTTGCCACAGTGAGGGCATTTGAAAAATCTTGTTGCCATAATACCTTCTTTTATTTGTTGTTATTTTGAATTATTCTAAATTAAATTTACTGCAAATTTAGTGATAATTCCGATATATCCAAATTTATTCCATAATAATTGAATGTAAAGTTAAAATTGACTAAATTTGTGTGATTTGAAAACCACATGAAAATGAGTTCCAATAACACCAGAATCGCATCTATCGATATCCTCAGGGGGATAGCCATCGCAGGCATGATACTCTGCGCCAACATAGGATTCAACTCCGGACTTCCTGCATGGATGTTTCACGCACAGACTCCCCCACCTACCTACGCATTCAATCCGGATGTAGCAGGACTGACATGGGTGGATCTTGTATTTCCGTTCTTCCTGTTCCCGATGGGCGCAGCCTTCCCTCTTGCAATGAGAAAGAAATTGGAAAGAGGCACTAGCAAATGGCTCATGGTTGTGAATCTGATCAAAAGATGGTTCATCCTTACAGTTTTCGCTCTACTGCTTGGGAATGCTTATGCTATCTGGGGTACGGCAAGACCGGCATGGAGCATCTATGCATTCTATATAGCAGTCTGGGCAGGAATGTTCCTGACATTCGTCAGGGTGAATCTTCCAGATGCGGAAGGATGGAAGAAGCATATCGGAACCGGTGTCAACTTATGCGGAATTGCAATGCTGGCACTTCTTGCCATGGTTTTCGTCAAGTGGTTCGGAATCCCTCTTGACAAGGGCAGGAGCGACATTATAATAATGATACTTGCCAACGTGGCCTTGTGGGGCGGACTCGTATGGATGCTCACAAAAGACAGCCTGAGGCTCAGATGGCTGGCATTCATGCTGATTGCCGCATTCAAGGCCCTCGACTCATACGCTCCCGAAACCCTGTCATGGGTGCCGTCATGCGACTGCGTGTGCTGGTTCTTCACATGGGACTGGCTCCAGTATCTGCTCATCGCACTCCCTGGATCCATAGTCGGTGACATGATCCTCAGACACGCCCGCTCGGAAGAGAAGGTTCAGATCGACACCAGAGGATATATTGCCGGATATATGGCACTTGCTGCTGTCCTGGTGCAGTTATGGGGACTCTACACACGCCACGTCTACGCAGACCTTGCAATCTCAGCAGCCCTTTGCATCATATTCATGTCTCTCACCTGGAAAACCAGGAACATCTTCACAGGGGCTGCACTCACCGGTTTCGCACTCATGCTTGCAGGAATCGCTCTTGATCCGGCTGACGGAGGCATCACGAAAGACTACTGCAATCTTTCCTATCTGTTCACCACCGGAGGCATGGCAGCCCTTGTCACATCATTCCTCCTCATGCTGGAACTACGTTACGGATGCAGATGCAGATTTGTTGCAGGAGTCGGTCAGAACCCCATGCTTGCATACACGGTGACCAATTTCCTCATAGGTCCGGTACTCGCACTGACAGGACTTCTCCCTGCACTCAATGCCCTTGCTGAGGGGTCTCAGTTCTGGGGAGTAACCCAAGGAATCATCATCACTGCTCTGATGATGTGCGTGACCTACCTGTTCACAAGACTTAAATTATTCTGGAGAAGTTAATAACCAAAAGATATGAAAAGAATCACACTTATTTTTCTTGTTCTTGCTGTGTCAGGCATGAGCCTGTCTGCAAAGAAAAACGTAACCCTCACCGAGACACCGGCAAACGACAGCCGCGTGGAGTACACAGGCCGGACACTCGTTGACGGTACAGATGTAGTCTATGACTGGAGCGGAGTGTATTTCAGAGTACGCTTCAACGGTTCGTACCTGGCAATGAAGTGTTCAGACACAAAGAACACATGGTTCAATCTCTGGACTGACAAGGAGATGTCTCCTGAGGCTGACAGAAAGTTTCTTGTCGGAGCCAAGGACACTCTGGTCGTGCTTGCCGAGGGACTTGGGAAGGGAGAACATGAGGTAATTCTTCAGAAGAGGACAGAAGGAGAGCAGGGACGCTTCACAGTCCACTCGTTCCTGACCATGGGTGACCTCCTTCAGGCAAACGGCAGGAAGGAAAGACATATAGAATTCATCGGTGACTCATACACATGCGGTTACGGCACGGAAAGCCACGACAGGAACGACCCTTTCCTTGCAGAAACCGAGAACTGCAACCTGACATACGCAGCCATCACGGCACGCTATTTCGGTGCTGACTTCAACCTTGTGAGCCACTCCGGCCAGGGAATCGCAAGGAACTACGACAACTTCGGTGCAGGCTACCACATGCCTCACCGCTACAGTCAGGTGTTCAACGCCGCAAAGGAACCGCTCTGGGAGCCGTCAATGGGAGCATACACACCTGATGTAGTGGTCATATATCTGGGTACCAACGACTTCTCCACCGGCGAGCAGCCTCTTGAGGTAAATTTCCGCAACAATTATATCGCCCTGCTCAAAAGCATCAAGGCCAACTATGGCGAGGACATTCCTATCCTGTGCATGGGTTCTCCTGCCAATCCGTATCTGTATGACTATATCCGCAGTGCAGTCGTAGTGAGCGGCCTGAAGAAGGTGGCATACATGACAGTGTCCAACTTCGCCCACAACCATGAGGACGACCTGGGAGCAAGCTGGCACCCTAACTACCAGGGCCATATCAAGGTGGCAAGTTGCATGATTCCCTACATCTCCACCCTCACCGGCTGGAAGATGGAAGACAAAGTCTATAAATAGTACAAAAATATGAGAAGAATAATAACAGGCATGCTGATTCTTGCCGTTGCTGCGGCATGCGTCAGAACAGGAGACATCAGCGGAACAGTCAGGACGACAGACGGCAAAGCGGTAAAGGGAGTCGTGGTATCCGACGGACTTAACACGGTGACTACAGACGGCAACGGAAGATTCTGGATGAACGCTGACCAGGACAGCAGGTTCATATTCATATCGACACCATCCGGCTACACTTCCGCCACCCTAGAAGGCGAGACGCTTTTCTACAAGGAGATCGGCAGAGGCACAAGGAGTTATGATTTCGTGGTGGCTGAAAATCCCAAGGACGACAGTACACACAACCTCATAGTCATTGCAGACCCTCAGATCAGTGAAAGGAGCGAACTCCCGGACCTTGAGAAACATGCAGAAGACATCGGGCAATATGCGGAAGGCATAAAGGACAACTATACCTTCGGACTCTGCCTCGGAGACATCGTCGGCTGGGACCACAGCATCTATCCGGAATACAACAAGATCATGGAAAAGTCCGGCATAGACTACAGATATGTGATCGGAAACCACGACATGACCAACTGGGGACGCTCCTTCGAGACATCAATGAAGAACTACGAAGACATGTTCGGTCCGTGCTGGTACTCGTTCAATGTAGGAAACGTGCACTACGTCGTCCTGAACAACAACTTCTATGTGGGACGCGATTACTTCTACATCGGTTATCTGACAGAAAGACAACTCAGATGGCTTGAAAACGACTTGTCGTATGTTCCCCATGGATCAAACGTGGTAGTTTCCATGCATATTCCGACAACCCTGGACAAATCTGACAGGGACGCATTCCAGTACGGAATCATCGGAGACAACCTGTGCAACAAGCCTGCTCTTTATGCAATGCTGGAACCATACAAGACCCTCATTCTTTCCGGACACATGCACACCGCTGACTACGAACAGATCAGCGACAACATCGCTGAGATCAACGTTGCAGGCCTCTGCGGAGCCTGGTGGTGCGGTCCGGTCTGCATAGACGGCTCACCGGCTGGATTCAAGCACTTCACTATGAACGGAGACTCTGTCGAGTGGACATACAAGGGCTGCGGACATCCGCTTGACTACCAGTTGAAGGTCTATGCCGACGACCCTTACCATAAGGGATATGTCGTTGCAAATGTCTGGGACTACGACCCGCAGTGGAAGGTGGAGTATTTCGAGGACGGAGTGAAGGTCTGCGACATGGAGCGCTTCAAGTCGCAGGATCCGCTCGCCCGCGAATGCTACAAAGACCCGTCATCGCTCAAAAGGACCTGGGTCTATGCAGCACCTACAGATAACATGTTCCGTGCACGACGATCTCCGAAGGCAAAAGTGCTTGAAGTACGCGTGACAGACAGATTCGGACGAGTATATACCGAAAAGGTCAGCAGATAGAGTTATTATCTTAATATATTGCCGCTATAGTCCACACCGAACATGGTGAAAGGGTCTATGGCGGCATCTATCATTACCGCCGCCTCAAGACGGGTCATGACACGGTCTGGATTGAAATCATCAAGTCCGAGCGCTGCCCACCAGGATTCCGCCGATCCTGGGAAAGGGACTCCAAGACTGCGGAGGGCATCAATGAACTGTCCTATCTTTACCGGCCCTTTGGCAAGAGGCAGAACGCCGTCATAATATCCATCAGTGAACATATCTTCCGCAAGGAGAGGTTCCTCGGCACGGAACCATGTCTGGTTGGTCCAGCCCACATTTCGGCCTTCCCCGCGGAGAATTCCTGTGGCGCCGATTCTTTGAAGAGTCTTGAAATGCCTGTCATCCTTAGGCAGGTCCAGATACGGCATGAGATAGCATCCAGCCTCAAGAAGCGCGTTCTGGACGGCACGGACTGCAACCTGCTTCACGGATTTTCCTTGAATGCGGGAAAGGGCTGCAAGGGCACCGGCAGCCTGACCAAGTTGCATGACCACCGGTTGAAGACGGGTGGCTCCATTGATGAGATTGGACACTGACACCGATTTTTCAGCAACTATAAGGTTCTCTACGTCAGACTGCTTCGGAATCATCACTCCCAGAGGGACATTGAACGACGGGATGGGATAGAAGTGAAGGTCAGGGAGAGATTCCCAATCAGGATGAGCGAAATGATGATGATCGACAGCATAATCCCCCACTGCGATTCCCGTCCTGTAATAAGGATGCCTGTATTCATATGGAGCGGCAGCGGCATCCATGGTGTAGAAGGCCTCGCCCACAATGCGCCTGGACTCCCTGTGATACGGGATCAGGGCAAGACCATCCTCCGAAGGGAACTCGTCATCTGCAATTCCAAGATGCTTCATTCCCAGTTCGGTCTGAATGAAATATATGAACGAGAGGGTATGATTACGAGCCAGGGCATATGCCCTTTCCCTTTCCTCACGGGTCATCTCTATGGAATTGACATAGTAGTCATTGCCGCAGATCGGCCAGTTGATCATATATTTCCCGTTCGGAGTCCTGCCGTAGGTTATCATCATATCTGCCGGCCAGAGGGTCTGACCGGTCGGAGGAACCGTGCTGTGAGGATTGACTGCGGAATTATAGAAGAGAGACGGATCGTACCCCTCAGGTCTCGCTATGGTCTTGTCAGCATCCTTGCCATAGTCCTTGAGAGTCGCCACAAAAGTAAGGTCCTGAATGACGTCATTCGCCGTTTCCGGTGCTATGGATTCCCCTGTTTCCTGTGAAGACTCCATACCGATCTTATACTCCACACCGCAGGCCTTCGCCACATCACCCAGTTCTGTTCCGTCAATGAGCACATCAGCTGTCACGACATATCTTCTTCCACTGAGCGGCTTCATGACCACCCTCCACACTTCCCCATCCTTTTCAACACTCTCCATGACTGTCTCGCGTCGCACATCAAGCAGACCACCGCATGAGGACGCAATGTCGCTCAGGACCTCCTGACCCACATGAGGCTCGAAATTGATGTAGCTCACCCAGCCTGTCTGCAGGGTCTCCCAACTGCCATATCTTCTGGCCAGCGAATCGGCAAATTCTCCGAACAGACCGCTCTGGAGGTTATAGTTTCCGTCTATGCAACTGACTCCTGCCGCAGTGAGCATTCCCCCGATCCACGGACTCTCCTCCACTATCATTGTAGGGACTCCCATTCTGGCCGCCTGCACACCGGCAGACACTCCGCTCGCGCCTCCCCCGATCACAAGCACATCCACATGCTCAGTCCTTGAGCACGAAACCAGACTGAGAACAAGCCCGGCAACAATCAGCCACAGAGTAGAATTGAAGATTTTCATTTGACTATTGATTTACAAGAAATTCAGATAAAAACGTGCGGCTGAGGAGCCGCACGTTTTGGGGTTAAAGTGTTTCGAGGATCTGCCAGATCTGGTAGAGTCCGCGTGGCACATGGAAGCAGCCCTTCCACTTGCCGCCCTTGAGGGTGAGGAGGACTTCTCCACGGCGGTTCAGGTAGCCGTACCACTCAGGATATTCGGCATCCTTGAAATGCGTCCACATATAGTCATGGAGCTTCTTGAACCACTCCAGACACTGCTCGTTGCCGGTCAGCTGGTAGCCCTTGATCATGCAGATCGCCGACTCAAGGTGTACCCACCAGAGTTTCTGGTCCCACTCCAGCTTCTGCATCGGAGCACCCTTGCTGTCCTGGAAATAGAAGATTCCGCCATACTCCTTGTCCCAGCCGAAATCGATCACGCTGAGAGCGATCTCCACGCACTTGTCGATAAGAGCCTTGTCGTTCCTGCGGATTCCCAGGTTCATCATGAACCAAAGAGCCTCCAGGTCGTGGCCCGGATTGATCTCACGGCCCTCGAAACAGTCGATCGGAGTGCCGTCGGGTGAGACATTCTCAAGCATCACACCGAGTTCGGGGTGATAGAACACATTGAGGATCTCGCTCAGACACTCGTCGATGGTCTTGTCCAGCAGGGTCTTGTCAGGCAGGATGTTCTCCACTTCAAGAGCCATGTTGCAGATGATCATCGGAAGGGCGAAGCCCTTCATCGGACGGGTGCCGGGATAGGACTTCTCCCAGCGGCCCTTAGGATCGTTGCGACGGTCAAGAATCCTCTGGAATGTCTTCAGAGCAATCTCCTTGTACTCATCGCTGCCGGTAGCCTCGGCAAGCTGGGCGAAGGCCATGCACGCGAAGGTGTTGGAGAAGATGTTGTAAGGCTGGATGATCGGATTGCCCTCACGGGTCACCGAGAAATAGAAGTCATAGTTGCCGTCATGACCGTACTTCTTCAGGAATTCCGCTCCCTGAACCGCACAGTCAAGCCACTCCTGCTTCTTCTCAACCTTGTTGTAAAGCATGGCAAACATCCAGACCTCACGGCCCTGAAGCCAGATGAACTTGTCGGTGTCGAAGACGCTTCCGTCCCTGTCCAGACAGCTGAAATATCCTCCGAACTCCTTGTCCTGAGACTTCTCAAGCCAGAAAGGAAGGACACTGTCGAGAAGTTCACTCTTATATTGCTCTGCAAGTTTCTTGAAATCCATATTATTGTGGTTTAACGATTTTAGTCAATCGCTCAAAGTTATAAAATTATTTGATGCAGTCGGAAGGTTTTTCCGACTGCATAATCAGAATGTACTAGTTGATAGCCACGCAACTTATAGCACCAAAGTTTGAATCCACGCCAATCATAAGAAGAGCATCATCAGTAGGAACAAGTAGGACATCACTATATGCACCCTTACCAGTCCAATAAGTATTTTGCCAGTTTTCATCACGCTCAACGTCATACATAGCCTGATATTCATACACAAGAGTAGCTGCAGAAGGATTATCTACATCAAGCAAAACCATGCTCATATTGTTCCAAGTAAACTGACATCCCTTAAGAATTGCTGCATACTCCTTGCCTTCATATTGTACTGTTGAGATACAATTAAAGTTCTCGTCACTTGACACATTCGTTTCATAAGAAGTCACCCACTGGTTTTCGCCATTCATTTTGGTAAATTCTTTGATATACTTGAGATTATAATCGCCACCATAACCAATATAGAAAAGTCCATCAGCAAGTGATGATCCTACTGGTGCACAGCACAAATTTGGCAAATTCCAATTTGTATAAGGCGGATTTATCCAAGCATATTCGCCGCAAACTCCATCAACAACCTCCCACATTAACGCAGCACCACCATCACCTTCTGTCGCATATGCTGTAATTACTGCATCATCTTTAATATTTCCTCTAACACGGAAATTTCCTGTGCCTGTGGAATAATAACTTGTTGTATTATATGTTAATACAGGCAGTGGTGATGGATTAGTAGGATCTGCGATATAACATAAATTAATTTCTGCGCCACCACCAAGACCATCATTTGCAACCATAAGATTTCCAGCATCATCTACAAGAAGACTATTTGCCATCATGCCATCTGGCAAAGAAATTGTATTCTCAACATCTCCTGTCAGTGGATTAAGAACATACACTTTGGTTGTATTAGCTAGCAACAGTTTGTCTCCATACTTAGCAAGTCTGACAGTCAAGGATGCGTCATATCCCTCGTACGAAGTAATCTGCTTTGACCAAAGTTTATTTGCATGTCCTGTCTGAAACACGCTGAGAACTACCTGCATATCTGCATATGCCTCATCCTTCGGAGTAATATAAACGAACGCAGACCTAAGGTTCCATCCTGCATTTTCCGCAACGGCAAAAGTATAAACTCCCGCAGCCTCTGTATAAGAAATCCAAGGCTCTACACCTTCTGCATCCCATCCGTAAGTGATTTCAAGTTCAAGGTTAGTGTCAACTGTAAGGTCAAATGAGGTAGCTGCACATCCAAGCCATTTTTCTGCCTCCTCTGGGCTTACCACAAGCTTAGCACCAGCGCCCTTCTGATTCATCTTGATAGCGACTGCTGCATCTGCGTGCTTCTCATCCTTCGGTGCGATCTTCACCTCAACCTCGCGAGTAGCAGGAGTAGTGTTTGCCGCTGCTGTGAAAGTATATACACCTTCTGCATCAGCAACTGTGAGCCAGTCATTCTCAGGAACTGTCACTGTGTACTCAACATTGGCAGCCACAGTCACCTCGTACTCACCGCCTTCAGCCTCAAAAGTCTTGGCAGCCTCAGCCGGAGTAACAGTGAATTCAAGTGCCCAGGCAGCCTGCTTTACTGTAACGACTTCCTTGAGGGAACCTGCCTCGAAAGTGATCTTTCCGGTTCTTGCCTCACCAGTGTTGGCAGCGACAGCGAAAGTGAGCTTGGACTCTTCAACAGCCTTAGCCTTAACCTCAGTGATCCATGGAACATCAGCAGTTGCCTTCAGCTCAGAGTTGTGTGAAACTGCGAACTCAAGGTTTCCGCCCTGATAAGCAACCTCGAACTCCTTCTTTCCAGTGAGCACGAGAGCATCCTTCTGGAGCTGAGTCACAACGATTTCCTGTGTAGCCTCAAGAGCCTTGAGGACAACTGTAACCGTACGGTTCTCTGTTCCTTCGTTCTCAAGAGCGATAACCTTGAGAGTGTTGTCACCTGGATTTCCAGATGCTGGAGAAAGCAAGCACCATTCCTTAGCCTCTGCTTCCTTCACTTCAGCTGTCCAGTCCACGTTCACATTGAACGCCACTGTGAGTTCGCCACCCTCTGTAGGGATGACGAGATCCGCTGTTTCTGACGTCACCTTAAGTTCAGGGGTGACAGTCTCTTCATTTGTACATGCGATTGCAGCTGCTGCTATCGCAAGAAATAAAGCGATTCTTTTCATAATGAATTAATTTGGGTTAGTGTTATAAAGTGTTAAGATATTTATCGAAAGCCGTCTTTATGTCGTCCCAGTAGTCAAACATTCTGATATGACAGAGGTCGAAAAAGAACATTCCTTCAGTAGATGCGGTTATGCAGGCATCAACAATCGATGGCATCAGACTTCCCTGCCCACCGCTGGTGAAACCAGTCGAGTTTCCTATGTCCGGACCGCCCACAAACGGCACATCCCCGGCAAAAAGCCTTTCAGCCTGCTTGCAGAATCCCTGCATCGTCCATTCGCCATTTCCATATACTTTGGAAGTCGAGGCGTATGCACCGATAATCATGATATCACAATGGTCCGCGTAGCCATAACTGCTGTAATCATCAGGAGCCCAGCGATATGAGTTTTTTGCATTATAGTTCGGACTGGCCCAGTTCACTCCTGAGAGATAGTAGGAACTATACCATCCTCCCACATATGCACCGAAACGGATGTCAGAGTTAACTGAATGGACTCTTGCAGATGCCTTCTCCACGAAGTCATGGATATTCTTGGCACGGAACGCCATCCATTTTGCCTGAAGGTCGGTCACATTGATAATATATCCGTTTTCGTCGTAGGAGAAATCTATCGGCCATTCAGGCACAGTCTTGCCAAGATACGCTTCGAACTTTCTTTTGGACACGTCTGAGAAGTCACTCAAAAGATCATTATCGTCATACCTGCAACGGTCAAGGATGATTCCATTTAAGTCATATTCCGCCAGGTCTGCAAGAAGATCAGTCAGATAAGCCACCACCTCATCATTTGCAGGATTCAGGAACTTGGTACCGGATCCAGACATATCCAGAGTGTTTACAAGGCCATCTGATGTATTGATCACATTGGCCCACGACTTTCTGTCCGGATTGTCATAAAGCAGTCCCACATCACCAAGACCATATGGCAGGCTGCATCCTCCCACCATCGTATTGATGCTTGCATAGACATCGAGTCCAGACTCTTTTCCAGCATCGATGAAAGCCTGCAGATAGTCAAACGACGCAGTTCTTTCCACCCATACATATCTTTTATCGACCCAAGCATCAACCTTGGTCAGAGCTGACTCCTTTGAAGAGTTGAAGAGGACTCCCGTGTTGGTGGGACGGACATCAACAACAACCCCAGTGAATCCGATATCCTTGAGACGTTTCATATCGGATTTAATCTGCTCCTGATCATTTGCATAATATCTGAAGTTAGCAGCAGCGTCGATCCAGACCATCCTGGCCTTTGCTCCTGTAACCACCGGATCATTTCCCGGATTCTCAGGATTTTCAGGGTCAACAGGATTCTCAGGATCCTCCGGGGTTTCCGCATCACCGGTATCTTCCGAGTCCTCAGTCCCCTCTGAACCTTCCCCATTTTCGGAGTCTTCCGGTGCCTCCTGCTCTGTCTGATTCCATCCGTCATTCCATGGATACTCCTTGACATCCTCGCAGGACATCATGAATAGAATGGATAGCGCAAATAATATGTTTCTCAAATGTATCATACTTATTTAAGCATTACCGTGCTGGCAACAGCCCTCTGGCTTCCGTCAGACACCTTGATTGTTTCCTTACCGTTCACAAGCATGCAGCTTGAGCCGCCACCGTCAAGATTAATTGCCTCGACGCATCCTAGACCCATAAGCACACCGGCAACTTCCGCAGTCGTGAGACCAGTGACTCCTGCTGTCATCTCACGTCCTTCACAGACAAAGAATATCATCTTACTGTCAGCAGTCACTCCGATTGCAGTTCTCGGCTGCGAACTCTCTGGACCAATTCCGTAGAAATATTCTTCCTTATATGTATTTGCATACTTGCCGTTATCAATAAGAACAGGACCACCTCCGATAGCAGTCTGCATCTTGAACTCATCGGTGGAAGAAGGATATGTCGACGATGGGACTTTAGTCTGATCTTTTGACGGTGAAGAATACACATATGTTGTTCTATTCCAGATGGTATAGGTCCAGCAGGCATCATACTCGCCGTCCTGAGTCTGACAGAACACAGCCCTTGTAGGATAGAGCATCTTGCCAGCGTCATCATACTCATAGCCGATATTGTAGGCAAGAGCTTCGGAGTTGCTGACAGCAAGGCTTGCCGTGTAGTTCTGTCCTCCCTGGGAATAGAAATAACCTCCGTTGATCACGACCGGCCACGAGCCGTCCGCATAGACCTGTGAAGGAGTCTTGTAGGAGTCGTCTGTGGCTTCTGTCAGATTGCCATCATTCGCCTTTATCTTCACACTCCACACATCCCACTTAGCCTGAGCCAGATCGGCTTCAGCGACATAGATCAGAGTCTTCTTGCCGGAAATGGCGGAAGTGGACTTCTTCACGGTGATGTATGACGGAAGGGATCCGAAAGATTCCGACACATCAGTCCATTCGAGTGTCAGAGGCTCTCCGGACTGCTGAGGAGTCTCCTGCTCTGTCTTATCCCACGCATCGTTCCAAGGATACTCCTTGACATCGTCGCATGAATAGAATGGACAAAGCAGCAGAACCGCCAGAAGAATGTCAATCATATTCCTCATAAATATTACTCACGTTTGACACAGTCAGCAGTATATCCGCAAAGAACACCTGCATAATGGTCGTAGCAATAAACATATAACCTCAATCCATCCTTTGACTGTGCGATCACCACATCTGATGAAGACTGAGTGGAGTTATCTGCCGGGCGACTTGAGTTGTAATATTCAATCCAGCTGTCATATGCCACAATGGATGATGACTCCTGATAGTAGTCTCCAGTCACAGTTGCAGGGTCTCCGATATCATACACCCACAATGCCGGCATCTGAGCCCAGCCAGGGAAATGGTGAGAGACGAAATAGGCAAGATAGTTTGCATTATTGAACATCTTGCTGTCCAATCCGCTAGGATTGAGGAGGTAGACTTCAAGTTCAGGAGCATTCGTGGTCATCAGTTTGCCCAACTTGTAGTCAGGACGGATCCAACGAAGTCCATAAGTATTTGAATATATCGCATAGAACCATCCGTTGTCGCCTGCTGCGTTAGTCGGAACTATTCCGGCAGCATTGATTGGAGAAGATCCCCAGATCAGGCCGGAATTGGTATAAAGGTCATGAACAGTTTCCTTGACAACCTTTCCTCCCTCGACCGTGATCTGCAGGAACTGACCAGATCCTGTCACGCCGTCCACACCTTCAAAGTTTACGATGATGGTTGCCTCGGTGTCAATGTTTCCGCAGACCCTTATCTTCGCTCCCATCGGGAGATTGACTGTCTTGGTGTGGGTATGCCACAGAACTGGGGCTTCCGCAACCGAGCTCGTTCTGTATATCTCCCAGGTTGGAGTATATTCGTCCACATGCGTGCAGAGGAGCAAGTTGCCACCTTCGTCGTTGGTTATCGATCCGAAGGCCTTGCCTCCTGTGACGATTTCTCCCTTCTTCGATCCGTTGCGTGCATCAAGATAAACAGGGGTGTAATCCGGACCATGACAGACAACAAGGTACCCGTCGACATATGCCAGTGATGAATATACCGGTATCAGATAATTAGGTGCATCAAAGGTAACACAAGGGTCCACGTTGAAGAGATCCCTGACAGTACTTGCATTGAAACCATATCTGATCTTTGAAGGATTCCTCTTAAGAACCTTGAATTCCTGCTCGGTCTTTCCGTCGTGCGCAATAGCGACTACTGTCGTGTCGTTGTTCCATGACGCAGGGACAGTGCTGAGCACGTCATAATCCTTGATCGATCCATGATACCAAGGCTCAGCCTCGACTACGAGACCGTCGAGATCATCTATGGTGAAGAGATAGATTGTCTTCTCCTCGTTATCAATGAAGCCTTCGACAACGAGCGAGGCGTCCACAGGGCTGATAAGGTTGAAACTCAGGAACTGAGCTGTCTGGAACTTGACTCTCTTACCGGTGATGACGATATCCTTGGACTCTCCCTGCGCGTTTGTGAACACAAACTGGTTCTCGAGATTGAGGTCGAGGATAGTCAGAGGCGGCTCGATCTTGCAGTTAGGGGCAAGTTCGGCTCTGACTCTGACGCGAGACATGTGGAGGGTGGTCACGTCATCAGACTCTTCAGGATAATAGAACATGATCGGAATCTCATAACGGGTCATTTCCGAAGCATCAACATTGCTCAGGTCAAGCTTACCCATTTCCTTCTCGACATACTTTCCCTGAGTGAAATAGGCTGTAAGGCTGGTGATGCCCTGACGCTTAACTGTCAGTTCCACGAACTCCGGTTTCTGACAAGAAGACAGGAGAGCGAGAACTGTCACAATCAATATGTAATATATCTTTTTCATAATTGTTCTTATCTGATTATTTCCACTCAGGATACTGTTCTACAGCCTTGTTGCTGGATAGTTCGCTTTCCGGAAGTGGAAAACGGTACATCTTAGGAAGGAAGTTTCTGTTCTGGTCATCAACAGATACGTAAGTGTATGTGTAGATGTCATCAGAAAGATCGTCAGCTGTTCCGTTGTTGTTCTTCTCGATCTTCAGACCGTGAAGCTTGTAGCCGGAAAGTCCTTCAGGATATTTCTGATGAGCGACTCCCCATCTGCGGAGATCCCAGTACCAGTGTCCCTCGAAAGCGAGTTCCACCTTTCTCTCCTGACGGATAGCCTTCCAGAGATCCTGTCCTGCAAGTCCTCCATCGAAAGGAAGATCTACACGGGCGCGGATGGTCTTGACGATTTCGTTGGCTGCAGGATAGTGAGTGTCACCGAGGAAATAGCAAGCCTCTGCCTTGTTAAGAAGTACCTCAGCATAACGTAGGACGATAAGTGGCTGTATTCCACCTGAATACGCAATCACATCATGTCCCTCGTCAACCATCTTGCGGAGATAGTATCCTGTGCACGTCCTTCCCTTTGGCTCACGCTCTGTGTTCCATTCCATCCAACCGTCTCCACCTTTCACATAAGGCTCGATCTTACGTCCTTTCCATGAAGATCCGTTGTAAAGCACGGTAGCATGGAAACGAGGCTCAAGCTTCTCATACGGAGGTGTCTCTGTTGTCGAGTCATGCCATGGTTCCCAATCCGGGAACCCGCTTCCGTCAGCATATTCGTATGACTCCACCATTTCCTGGGTAGGTGTACCATATCCGCCACCGGCCTCGCCGAAGAGAGTGTAGTCGCCACCAGGAGTGTAGTAGAAGTCGTAACTGTGAGTAACGTCACTTGCCCTGTCGAAGTTATACTGGAGGATAGCCTCGGTGTTTCCAGCAGCGATGCTCTTGGAGTATGCGTCCTTATATTCAGCCTCAAGGGTGTACCCGAGAGCCGCAACCTTGTCGGCAGCCTCGACTACACGCTCATACTGCTTTGCGTAGAGCATTGCACGGCTCATGAATCCCCAGGCCATACCCTGGTCGATACGTCCGCCTGACTTTGTCCTGTCAGGAAGATTCTCTGCAGCGAACTTCAAGTCGTTGTAGATGAACTCCCAGCCTTCCGCCTCTGTACTGTACTTCTTATCCTTCTGATATTCCTCCATCTTCTCATCATAGATGATGATTTCCTTATATCTCTTCATAAGGTCGAAGTAGAGATACGCCCTGATGAAGCGGATCTCACCTTCAAGACGAAGTTTGTCCTCATCAGACATCTGACCGAAGGCTCTGAGGTTGCTTATTGCATTGTTTGTCTTCATGACACCCTGATACCAGGAGCCCCAGTATCCGAGATATGCATCGACATAACTGACTGTGAGGGTGGTAGCGTCACCGTATGCTATCTCGCTTGGGATATAGCACATTGCGTTATAGTTGTATGAGCCGTATTTGAGCTGGTCAGTCAGCGCCTCGGTAAGGCCGGCAGCACATTGTGACATGAGAACGTCATATACGTATGTGTAGAGATAGTTCACATGGTACTCCGCATTCTCGGTCGATTCCCACATCACCTTGTCTGAGACACGGTCTGTCGGGTCCATGTCGAGGAAATCACATGAGGTGATTCCCAGAATCACTCCTGCAAGGAGGATTATTCTATATAATTGTTTCATGATTGCAGTTTTAGAATGTCAGTGTGATTCCTCCCATGAGCAGACGCTGCTGAGGATAATAACCGTTGTTCACACCTGGAGACTCAGGGTCTATACCCTGAGGAAGTCCGTCGATGGTGAAGAGATTCTGTCCCTCGACGAAGAATCTGAGAGTCTCGATGTTGATCTTCTCTGTCCATTTCTGAGGGAAGGTGTATCCGAGCTGTGCAGACTTGAGTCTGACATATGTTCCGTCACGGAGCCAGAATGTGGATGCGAGACCATTGTCGCCGCCGTGTCCTGTTGCTCCGAGGGTCAGACGTGGGAATGTCCCTTCAGGATTATAGATGCTGTAGGCATTTTCGACAAGGAAGAGAGGCGAGTTTGCATTCTCCTTGAAGGTCTGTGTCCAGATGGTGTTATCGTCGTATCCGTTGTAGTAGGTACCGGTCAGCGAAACGTCGAAAAGCGAACCTCCGGTGAACTGGGCATTGAAATCGATGCCGTTCCATGCGAAGTTGAGGTTGAGACCGAAGGTGAGTTCAGGACGATTTGTTCTTCCGATGAAGCCCTTGTCATCGCCGTCGATCTTGCCGTCACCGTTGATATCCACGTATTTTATATCTCCGACGCATGGACGTGTTCCGTACCATGCTGAATTGTCGATCTCCTCCTCTGTCCTGTAGAGTCCGTCTGCCGTCCACACCATGACAGCACCGAGAGGTCTGCCCACAACCTTGTGGATTTCAGGAACATTCGGTTCATCCGGATAGACGAGCCAGCGTGTGCGGGCAAATGTCACTGTTCCGCTGATTCCGTAATAGAACGGCTTGCCGCCTGCGTAGAACTGATTGCGGTGGGAAACCAGCACATCGATACCTCTTGTGTCGTAGGAGTTCTTGTTGATGACAGCAGGATAGTAACCTCCCATTGAAGGCGGGAAGCCTCCCTGAGATGAGAGCATGTCATATATATAATTATAGAATGCGTCAACCTCCATTCCGAGTTTCTCGTTCCACATGCTCAGGTCGAATCCGACGTTGTACGAGAGATTCTTCTCCCAGGTCAGATCCTTGTTAGCAACACCCATGTCGCCATAGCCTGGAACTACTACAGTACCTCCGCCATAAGAAGGATAGACTATATCAGAGTAGTACTTGCTGTATGAATTGAGGAACATATATGCACTCGCATTGTCGTTTCCGAGCAATGCAACGGATCCTCTGATCTTGAGGTCGTCGATGCAGTCCACATCTGCCATCCAAGGCTCCTTGGACATTCTCCAAGCCACGGATCCAGAAGGGAAGAAGCCCCAACGGGTCTTCGCCATTCCTGCGAACTTATATGATCCGTCGTAACGGCCTGTGAACTCGGCAAGATATCTCTCGTCCCAGTTGTAACGCGCACGGAACACATAACCTGCAGAACGCCAGGCGTTGCTTGATCCGGAAATCGGCGAATCGGTTGGAAGACCATAACTGAGTTCCGGAAGATTCGCAAACGGCAGCATCTTCGCATAGGCAGAATGGTTGTTCGATCTGTAATCGATCATCTCACCGAGAGCGAGGAGCTCGAGATTGTGAAGGCCGAACGAATTGGCATAAGAAACACTTGCCTGGCCTGTAAGTCTCTGATAGTATGAGGTTCCCTCTCCTACCTTGACTCCTGATCCCTTTCCGCGTGGGTCAGCATATTCCTTCCATACTCCGTCTGCATATCCCATGATATCATAAGGAGTGTCGAGGTTCTTGTTCATGGATGCACCATAATCGAAGGCACCTGAAACCTTGAACTGAAGGCCTTTGAGCCAAGGAAAGTCGTATGAAAGAGACATGTTGGCAGAAACATCCAGTCCTCTTGTCTTCTTATAGCCAGACTCATAGATCGCAGCCAGAGGAGACTGAGGAAGAGAAGTGTTGGCCTTTATGGACGCAGTGTAGAGTCCGTTGTAGGTTTCCGGAAGATATGGGTGCATCTGGATGGTCTGGTTGGCCACTGAAAGCCATCCGGCCTCTCCGACATAAGAGTTGGCATCTGTACCACCGGAGTTGAATCCAGGTGTGTGACGATTTGAAAGGACACCGGAAACACCGATATTGAACTTGAAGTTCTTTGCGAGCTGAGACTCCACGTTTGTACGGATGTTGTATCTGTCGTATGTGAAGTTGTCGATGTTACCGTTCTGTCCCAGATAACCGAATGATGCGAAATATTTTGTCTTCTCGCTTCCGCCCTGAACAGTGATGTTATGCTTCTGGGTGAAGCCTGTTCCGAAGATTCTGTCGATGTAGTTCACATTGTCCCACCCGTCTGTCGGGTCACCGTTCAGCATGGCGTCGATGTTAGCCTTGGTGAAATAAGGGACATAGTCGGTCTCGGCAGCGATGGCGCCACTGGCGAGTTTGTCCATCATGTCGGCTACATTATAATAGTAGGCGAACTGAGGACCGTCCATGAATTCAGGGAAGTTGGCGTTCATGGAAGCACCGAAGGTCGCATTGTATGTGATCTTCGGCTTGCTTGCAGAACCCTTCTTGGTCGTGATGATGATGACACCGTTGGCTGCCTGAAGACCGTAAACTGCTGCAGAAGCACCGTCCTTGAGGACTGAGATGCTTTCGATGTCATATGGATCGATGTCATTGATGTTGTCCACAGGGAATCCGTCGACCACATACTTTGCAGAGTACTGTGCTCCACGGATTCGGATCGCAGCCTGGTCGAGACCCGGCTCTCCTGATTCCTGCACTGATGACACACCGGTGAGACGTCCCGCAAGAAGCTGGGATACGTTTGTAGAAGGTGCCTTGAGGAGGTCGTCTCCCTTGATCGCAGATACGGCACTGGTCATCGAAGACTTCTTCTGTGTACCGTAGCCGACTACGATGGTCTCCTCCAGGTAGGTCACGTCTTCATTCATTGTAACGTCCAGTCTGGACATCGAGCCAGTGCACTCGAAGGTCTGGTCCGCCAGTCCCAATGAAGAGAAGATCAGGACATCGCCTTTCTTCAGAGATGAGATGGAATAATTTCCGTTGATGTCAGTCATGGCACCGTTTGTAGTGCCTTCGACAAGGACAACGACTCCTTCCAGAGGTCGTCCTTCCGCGTCCGTCACCTTACCTCTGATTGTAGGCTGAGCTGTTACATAAACTGCCCCCCCCAGGAGGAAGATGAACATGACAAGCAAATTCCTTAAAACCGCTTTCATGGTCAGTATTTAGTTATTAATTCAGTAGTCAGTGTGTTCGGGACTATTTTGCAGCCTTCATGGCCTTCTCAAGCTCGTCCCAGAGTTTATGCTTGTTCAGGTGGACGATGTCGAAGATCATCACGCCGTCCGTGCTCTTGAGAGCCTGCTCCACTGCAGGAGCGAAAGGAGTGAAATCTCCGAGATATTGTTCCACATAGATGGAACCGATCACAGGTACTACGCCTTTGGTGATGGACTTTGCTATCTCAGCACCGCCTTCCACACTGTAGCAGTAGGTAAGACTGTTGTCCATTCCCGCCTCAGATCGCTGTCCTACGACTCCTGTTGCCTTATCAACGTCCTCCTTGGTGATCATGGTGTAGTACAGGCCTGTCATATAGACGTCAAGCATTTCTGCATAACCGGTCTTGTGGTAGTCCTCAGTTGCCCATGACTGATATTCTGGGACCTGGTACGGGTCATAGTCCTTGCTCGCCCAGTTCACTCCGAGCTGCCAGTAGGTCGGATACCATGCTCCGGTGTAGTCACCTATGATAAGGTCAGGGTTTATTTCCTTCAACGCCTCATGCGCCTTCTCAACGAAGTCATGGATGACTGTCGCACGCCACTCTATCCATTTCTTTCCGTGCTTTCCGGGCACCCAGTTCTGCCTGAGGTTTCCGTTCTCGTCATACCAGCTAAGGATGTCTTCCGGGAAGTTCTCCACCTTCAGGCCGGCATATTCCTCGAACTGCTTTCTTGAAAGATCGCTGAAATCCGCAGTGATGCCGTCATAACGGACGCGGTCGAAGATAAGTCCGTCAATTTCAGGGTATTTCTGCACAAATTCCTTGAGGATGTCTATCTGATACTGCTGAACTTCCGGGATAGACGGATTCATCATGCAGTTGTAGTTAGTCTTGATTTCTGAAATCGGGGTGAGTTTGCCGCTGTGATAGCAGATCGACTGCCAGTCGGCCTTGTCCATATAGACCACTCCCCTGTCGAAATAGTTGTGACCTCCGGCAAAGACGTTGAGAGAGCCGAAGACCCTCATGCCCAGCTGCTTTCCGTACTCGATGAAATATGAAAGCATATCATAGTCCTTCGATCTTACGACACCATCCCAGTCACCCATATACGGAGCGATCTTGCTGTCGTATAACACTTCACCCATGATGGACTTCATGTCAACAACCACATTGTCGAAGCCAAGATCCTGCGACTTCTTCATATAATATAATATGGAATCAGGATGCGAAAGAGTGGCATAATTCGCTTCACAGTCGAACCACATGTAGTTGTGATTGAACTCAGATGCCTGCTGGCGGGTGCCGGAGCATGATGCGAAGATCAAAAGTGCAGATGCGATCAGGAAATTATGTTTCATAGTTTCTTTTTATAACAATTCACAAATTTAGACATTTTTATTGAAGTTTTACAATAATTTAGAATAAAATATACCCTGTTTTTAAAAATTCTTAAAAATCCACCATTAAAATTGGACGTTTTCGAGAAAAACAGTAACTTTACGGATTATTTGGAAGATTATGACTAACCGAAGAGATTTTATCAAGACAATGGCTGTCGGGGGCGCTTCCGCATTAGCCGGAGCCACACTTCTGAGCAGTTGCAACAGCAAAGATCAGACACTCGTTACAGACTCCGCAGCAGGAGAACTGATAGTTCCGAAGGACAACGGTCTGAGGATCACAGGTACCTTCCTCGACGAGATTTCACACGACATCCCCCACCAGAACTGGGGCGAGAAGGAATGGGACCAGGACTTTGCATATATGAAGTCCATCGGCATCGACACTGTCATCGACATCAGGTGTGGATACCGAAAGTTCATCACTTACCCATCACCTTATCTATTGAAGAAAGGATGCTACATGCCTTCGGTCGATCTCATCGACATGTTCTGCCGTCTGGCGCAGAAATACGGGATGAAGTTCTATCTGGGTCTGTATGATTCTGGTGTCTATTGGGACACGAAAGACATGAGCCACGAGATCGAGGACAACAAGTTCGTCATCGACGAGGTGTGGA
>CAZMNZ010000001.1:0-131256 GCA_964567765.1 uncultured Muribaculaceae bacterium | reverse complement strand
TATTGACACGCTTGAGAGTAAAATAGAACTCAACCGCCAAATAAATGATAATTTATTCTATCTCAACAATAGACCAGCAGCATAACTCTCTTATATTCAAGGCTTCATAAAAGTGCATAATAATCATGTTTAATCATTTCACAGAAGACTCATACGAGAAGGCACTCATCGGACTGTTTCAGGAGATGGGGTATGAGTACGCATACGGTCCGGAGATCGAGAGGGACTATCAGCAGCCATACTACTTGGAGCAGATATGGGCTTCTCTCCCCCTTGTCAATCCGTTCAAGCATCAGAATGCAATTGCAGAGGCAGTCAAGAAACTCCAGAATATCGATTCAGGTGACCTTTGTCAGAGGAACGGAGTGTTCATGGATTATCTGCAGAATGGTATTACCGTAGCGTATCATGACGGGAAGGAGATCAGACACGACATCATCTATCTGATAGATTATGAGAATGTACACAGAAACACATTCCAGATAGTAAACCAATGGACCTATGTGGAGAAATCAGAGAAAAGGGCCGACCTCATCGTGTTCATCAACGGTCTGCCACTGGTGCTGATTGAACTTAAGTCACCGTCAAGAGAAGAGACCGATGCATCTGCAGCATACCGCCAGATAAAGAACTATATGTTCGAGATTCCATCAATGTTCACATACAATGCCTTCTGTGTGATGAGCGACATGATGTGCTCGAAAGCCGGCACCATTACCAGCAGCGAGGACCGCTATATGGAATGGAAGACCAAGGACGGTAACTATGAGAGTACACAATATGCTGACTACGACACATTCTTCGAGGGAATCTTCCCAAAGGAAAGACTCCTTGACATCATAAAGAACTTCACTTGCTTCTCACACGAGGAGAAAGGGTCCGCAAAGATTCTTGCGGGATATCACCAGTATTTTGCCGTGAAGAAAGCGGTTGAACGCACGGTAAAGGCAACCAATGGTGACGGAAAAATCGGAGTCTTCTGGCACACTCAGGGCAGCGGCAAGTCACTTTCTATGGTATTCTATGCTCATATGATTCAGGAAGTACTATCGCAACCAACTATCGTAGTCATCACAGACCGCAATGACCTTGACGACCAGTTGTACGGTCAGTTCGCAAAGTGCAAGGACTTCCTCCGTCAGACACCGCAGCAGGCTAACAGCAGGGATCATCTGAAGGAACTGCTCAAGAACCGCGAGGCAAACGGAATCATATTCACGACTATGCAGAAGTTCGAGGAATCTGACGAGCCTCTGTCTGAGCGCAAGAATATTGTCGTGATGACCGACGAAGCACACCGAGGTCAGTACGGATTCGAGGAGAAGGTCAGCGAAGACGGAAGGATATCCATCGGTATGGCCCGCATAATCCACAACTCACTCCCGAATGCTTCATTCATCGGATTTACAGGCACTCCTATCTCGGCAAAGGACAAGGATACTCAGGAAGTCTTTGGCGAATATATCGACATCTATGACATGACTCAGGCCGTTGCTGACGGTGCGACCTGTGCTGTCTTCTATGAATCACGCGTCATCAACCTCAATCTCGATGCAGAGACCCTGAAGAAACTGGACGATGAATACGAACTCCTCGCAAGTGAGGGTGCATCAGAAGCACAGATCGAGGCAAGCAAGAAGGAGATGGCTCATATGGAGGAGATTCTTGGAGCCCCTGAGACCATTGATTCACTATGCCAGGACATTCTAAAGCATTATGAGGAAAACAGGCAGCACGAGCTGACCGGCAAGGCTATGATCGTGGCATATTCTCGCCCGATTGCGATGAAGATCTACCAGAAGATTCTGGAACTCCGCCCTGAATGGACCGAGAAGGTGAAGGTCATCATGACCGGCGGCAATAACGATCCGGAGGAGTGGCACGAAATCGTCGGCAATAAGCAGTATAAGAAGGAACTTGCCAAGAGGTTCAAGGATGACAATGACCCGATGAAGATTGCCATTGTCGTCGATATGTGGCTGACAGGATTCGATGTTCCATCACTTGCTACGATGTACGTTTACAAGCCGATGAATGGCCATAACCTTATGCAGGCAATCGCCAGGGTGAACCGTGTCTTCAAGGATAAGGCTGGCGGTCTGGTAGTGGACTACATCGGAATAGCAAAGGCTCTGAAGGAGGCGATGCGTGACTACACCAAGCGAGATCAGGACAAGTACGGTAATCCGAACATCAAGGAGACAGCCCTGCTTAAGTTCAAGGAGAAACTCGAAGTCTGCCGCTCGCTGATGCACGGGTTCGATTACAGCAGTTTCAAGGACTGCAGCGAGACTGAAAGAGCCAAGATAATAAAGGGAGGAGTAAACTTCCTTCTCTCCCCTGCCAAGGAAGAGGAACACAAGAACTTCCTCAAGGAAGCAGGACTGCTGAAGAATGCAGTCAGCCTATGCCGTAGCCTTCTCAAGGAGGAGGAGCGTTACGAATCCGCTTTCTTCGAGACCGTTCGCACACTCCTGAACAGGATGACAGGCAAGGGACCTGTGTCCAAGAAGAAGATCAACGAGAGGATCAGCGAACTCCTCAGTCAAAGCGTAAAGAGTAATGGCATAATCAATCTCTTCTCTGACATCAAGGCGGAGTTCTCTCTGTTTGATGCAGCCTTCCTTGAGGAGATCTCGAAGATGAAGGAGAAAAACATTGCTGTCGAGCTCCTCAAGAAACTCCTTGCCGAGAGGATCCATATCTATCAGCACTCTAATTTGGTACAGTCTCAGAAGTTCTCAGAGATGCTGAATATGACACTTTCGAACTACCTTAAGGGAATGCTTACCAATGAAGAAGTCATCGAGGAACTCCTGAAGATGGCCAAGGAAATTGCTGAGGCAGAATCGCAGGCAAACGAGCTTGGATTGAGCAAAGAGGAAAAGGCATTCTACGATGCTCTCACTCGTCCACGTGCAGTTCAGGATTTCTATACCAACGAGCAGCTCGTGGAGATGACCAAGGAACTGACCGAAGCCCTCAGAAAGAACCGCACAATTGACTGGCAGCAGAAAGAGTCAGCAAGAGCCGGAATGAGAAGGCTTATCAAGCGCCTTTTGAAGAAATACAAGTATCCGCCTGAAGAAGAGCAGAACGCAATGGATATCGTGCTCAAGCAGTGCGAGCAATGGGCTGATGTGGAACCGGAATATGTTTACGATGATTAACAACAAGTTTGTAATAAGGAGACCATCGACACAGATAGACTGTCAGATCAAATCAAGGAATACCAATTGATGGTAATCAGTAGCACATATTACTATGAATAACACTAGAAGAAGACAGATCAGAAATGAGATCTTGACATTGGAAACAATCCAGCAACTCGTCGAAGGCTATGAAGGGGAATATAATGGCAAAGTGCTTTCAGAAGAGGAGGTAAAGGAAATCAAGGATGCTCTTGAAAATGCTTCAAGTCAGCTTAGTGATGTATCCTCTACCATTGATGACTTGGGAATGGAGGAAAGAGATTGCTTTGACAACCTTCCGGAAAGTCTGCAGATGGCGGAAAAAGGAGAAGCAATGGAAATGGCTGCGGATAATCTCGACACAGCCAAGGACTGCGTAGATGATGCTGAATCATATATTGATGACATTGTGTCTGACCTTGAAGATTATGACTTAGAATCAGAACTTGATGTGGATTTCGATAGTGTATCGGATTCTATTTCTGAAGCTATTGATGCCCTTGATGAAGCAATGGAGTAGGTATGGTCGGCAAATACAAAGTGATAACCCTCTGCGGCAGCACTAAGTTCAAGGAACAGTATCTGGAAGCACAGAAACGACTGACCCTTGAAGGTAACATTGTTATTTCCGTAGGACTGTTCGGTCATAGCGGAGATAATGAGGTATGGACAGAAGGCACAAAGGTTATGCTGGACGATATGCATCTGAGGAAGATCGACATGGCAGATGAGGTGTTTGTCATCAATGTGGGCGGCTACATCGGAGAGAGCACCAGACGGGAAATTGCATACGCGAAAGAGAATGGCAAGACCGTAAGATTCTGGGAGGACTGAATATGGACAGGTACGAAAGATTCCTTCTAAAACAGCAAGGAGAATACATATACGCAAAAATCTGCTGCAAGATTGCCGCTGTTCTGAACGAGAAACATAAGTCTGAAGGTCATAAACCAGACTTCATAATATACAAGGGTATTGAGTTCACGACTAAGAGTAAGGTTTGTCTGGAAAGGTTCGACAAAACACTATGGAATGACATGGTTCATATCGCCACCCATGAATTCAGGCAACTGACTAATGAGGAGAAAGAAGCCTGTAGGGTGTACATCGATGAACTTGAGGACGAGAATCTTACAGATCATGAAATAATACTTAACATCTGCAGTGAGTTTGAGACAAGACTAGAACATTGGGTATTTGAGTACGTGGAAGAGGAGATGCTCAATGGCAGAATGAGCAAGAAGGAGGGGAACAAGATTCTGTTTGCAAATACGAGAGGAGACTCACCTTTCCCATTCATAAATGATGACGATGACTGGGATGAGGATGACGATGACGACATAGATGAGATCTGGGACGAGTTCGAAAGATTGCGTGATGAACTAGATGACGGTGACTTGACAGATCAGGAACTCCCCTTCTCCGGCAAGGCCAAAATGGTCAAGCCAAAGTTCCATTCTTAATGCTATATTTATGGACCAGCCAAAGATTGAACGTCTGCTTCGACTGATGAAGATGATGTCAGGCAACATTAATTATACGATCGATGAGCTTGCCGAAAAGCTCGGCACCTCTTACCGCTCAATATATAGATATATTGACACATTCAAGGAAAGTGGCTTCGTCGTGGAAAAGCTACATAGCAACGTATATAAGCTTGGCAAGATGCCTCGTGCTTATGTAGACCTCAAGAGCCTCATATACTTCTCTGAGGAGGAAGCGTACATTCTGAACAGTCTGATAAACAGCCTGGACGCCACCAATATGCTGAAGACGAACCTAAAGAGGAAACTATCCGCCGTATATAGCAGCACCAATATAATAAACTTTACTCAGAGGAAGGAGATATCGGAACATATTGATATTTTGGGACAGGCGATAAGAGAGAAGAAGAGAGTGATTCTGAAATCTTATGAATCAGCACACTCTCACGAGATAAGCGACAGATTCATCGAACCATTTGAGTTTACAACCAACTGCATCGATGTCTGGGGATACGACTTGGAGAAGGAGGAGAACAGGGTATTCAAGATTTCGCGAATAGGGAGAGTCCGCCTACTGGAGGATTCCTGGGATTATGAGAATAGACATGAGAAGAGCAGGACAGACTGCATCAGGATCAGCAGCGTTGAACAGACTCCAATAAAACTGGAACTCAGCCTGATGGCAAAGAATCTTCTCATTGAGGAATATCCCCTTGCAGAAAAAGATCTTAAAAGAGAAGGAGACAAATGGATTCTGGAGACAATGGTCAGCGGGATGGAGGGCGTCGGACGTTTTGTTATTGGTCTTGCCAACGAAATCAAGGTCATTGACTCTCCTGAACTTGAAACTTACATCAAGAATTTCGCGAATAGATTCCTTAGACAATGAGCACATTAGAAAGAGCAATCGAGATCGCCACAGAAGCCCACAAGGGTCAGCTAGACAAATCTGGCAAGGATTATATCGAACATCCGCTCCGCGTAATGGAGATGGGCAAGACCGAGGATGAGAAGATTGTCGGAGTACTTCACGATGTCATCGAGGACACGGACTGGACATTCGAGAAACTAGAGGCAGAAGGGTTCTCTCCGGAAGTGATTGCAGCACTCAGATGCGTAACCAAGATCACCGAGAACGAGAACTACGACGACTTCATCGACAGGGTGAAGAAGAATCCCCTTGCTGTCGCTGTCAAGATCAACGATCTTACTGATAATATGGATATCCGTCGTCTCCCCTACCTGAGCGACAAGGATGTGAAGCGTCTTAAGAAATATCTCAAGGCCTATAAGAGACTGACCGGAGAACCCGTATATTCCATCTATGCCGCCAAGCAGGAGAATCCCAACGCATACGAGCCTTGGACTGAAGAGGATGATGAAGAACTGGCAAGGATGTGGTCAGAAGGGATGGCCGTCGCTGACATAGCAGACCATTTCGGAAGAAAGAACAGTGCTATAATTACAAGGCTGAAGAAACTTGGATTATGATTAAGGTAGCCTGCATAGGAGACAGCATCACAAGCGGATTTACCCTTCTGAATCCACGCCGGGACAGTTATCCTGCGGTACTTCAGAAGATGCTGGGAGGTGACTACGAAGTACGTAACTTCGGAGTCCTTGATGCTGCTGCAAGGTTCGATGCAGATACACCTTATGTAAGGAAGAAGGCTTACAGGAAGAGCATCGAATGGAATCCGGATATCGTTCTTATCATGCTTGGCTCAAACGACACCAAGCGCAGGAACTGGGATCCGGAGATATTCCGGAGGGACTATAGGAAGATCGTGTCTTCCTATATGGAACTCCCCACCCGCCCTCGCGTCTATTTGATTGCTCCAATTCAGATCTTCCGTATCTGGGGCATTCCGCTGATGGGGCTCTATCCCGAGGAGTGCGCCCGGCTATTAGCGAGATCGCTACAGACTTGGGCCTTCAATGCATAGATCTGAAGGAGGTATTCAATGACAGTTCATACTGCATTGACGGAGTTCATCCGCAGAAAAGAGGTACACGAATGATTGCAGAACATATATTCAATGAACTATGAAAATAATCATCACAGGAACAACAGGTTATGTCGGAGAGGGAGTAATGCTCGCCTGTCTTGACAATCCCGAAATCGAAAAGGTACTCAGCGTAAGCAGAAAACCTTGCGGACATTCACATCCTAAACTCGAAGAATATATCGTCCCGGAGTTTATGGAACTTAGGGAAGGTGACCCGAAACTACAGGGATATGACGCAGTATTCTTCATCGCAGGCATAAGCAGTGTCGGGCTCAAGGAGGAACAGTATGTCGGCATCAGCCATGACATCCCTCTTCATTTTGCAAATATTGTAGGACCGAAGGAGAAGATTACATTCGTATATCTGAGCGGAGCCGGTAACTACAGCAACACAAAGCAGATGTGGGTCAGGGTCAAGAAAAGCACTGAAGATGCCCTTGTGGCAATGCCTTTCAAGGGAGCATATAACTTCCGTCCGGCCATCATGTGGAGATACAAAGGTCAGAAGAGGATTCAGACGATGCAGTACATTTTCTGGGCCATGTATCCTTTCATCAAGCTCACCGGTATGTGGAACACAATGCACGAGGTCGCTGGAGCGATGATCGAAGTATCAAAGAACGGATACCACAAGGCTGCCATTGAATGCAGGGATATTTCTAAATTAGCAAAACAATAATAACAACTACAATTATGATACTCACAACAACTCAGACAATAGAAGGACGCAATATAGTGGAATACAAGGGAATAGTATTCGGAGAAGTGATCAGCGGCGTTAACTTCCTCAAGGATTTCGGAGCAAGCATCCGTAACATCATCGGCGGACGTTCAAGTTCATATGAGAACGAGCTGCTTTCAGCAAGGACAAAGGCCTTGAAGGAACTCGAAGACAGGGCAAGAGCTATGGGAGCCGATGCTGTCGTAGGAATCGACATCGACTATGAGGTACTCGGAGAAGGAGGCGGAATGCTTATGGTAACTGCATCAGGAACAGCCGTCAGATTAGGATAATAAGACTTTATTCAATACTATGACGATAGAAAGATTCATAGAGCGATTCCGCGAAGCCTTCGGAGAAACTGCTCCCCTTCCGATAGCATTAGGATATAGTAATACTCCCGTATCTGAGGTAGGTTCCGTGCCTAAGTGTATGATAGGACGTATCAGCAAGGTACGTGACGGAGAATCACTGACCCTCTGTGCGGAGAATGTCATCTGCGGTGGTGGTGGATTCTACACAGCGTTCAAGGAGATGCCTGAAAGGGTGCCGGTATTCGTCTCAGAGGTGGAACATTATAAGAAATCACAGGATATGGTTCGCGAGTATGCGGACTCCCTTGGAATCAAGCTTGCAGAAAAAACTTATCTGAATTTTGTCAGAATTGACAAGCTCAAGAGTTGGAACGATGCGGAGGCTATGCTTTTCTTCGCGACACCTGATATCTTGTCCGGATTAAGCACATGGACATTCTACGACAACAACTCATATGATGCCGTGACTGCTCAGTTCGCATCAGGTTGTGCTGCGGCAGTGACCTTCGCTGTCAATGAACATAGAAAAGGAGGACGCAGATGCTTCCTCGGCATGTTCGATCCGTCTGCAAGACCGCTTGTGCCGGAAAATGAACTAACATTCACCATACCGATGTGCAGATTCAAGGAGATGCTGGACACGATGGATGACTCAGCATTGTTCCAAAAGGCATTTTCAATTGTCAAACGAAGAATAAACAAATAAAGCGATGAATCCTTTCTTTCAGACCGTTTTGGAAAAATGGCAGCAATATTTCCCACAGGCAGAACTTCCCGTTGCTGTATTCTACAGTAATGAACTGAGTGATGCTGAATATGTACCTGCACCACCTCAAAACAAACGCGGGTACGTATGCCTGTTTGCCCAGATTTCTAAAGTGCATCACGGAACCTCCCTCGCCTTTGATGCGGAGAATATCGGCTGCTGGGGAGCACTCCGCAACATATTCGGTGGACCTTATCATGAGGATATCACAGTCAATTTGCTTGTAAACATTGAGAAGTTCAAATGCGACCGAGAGCAGACAAATATACTTCATCAAATCAATCCTGTGGCACACCCTACCGGGAGATATCTTATATTCAAGCCACTGGATAAGCTTACAGAGACTGATAAGCCTTCTATCTATGTCTTCTTTGCCAAGCCGGATGTCATTTCTGCCCTGCATACACTTTCCGGTTTCGACAACACCCGTATAGACAATGTAATCGTTCCATTCGGTTCCGGATGCGAACAGATGTTGACATTCGCCTTTGATGAAGCCAGGAAGGAGAACCCTCGTGCCATCCTCGGAGGAATGGATACAGCCATGCGTACCTGCGTGAAGCCAGACCTGCTGACATTCTCTGTCGCTGCACCGATGTTCGAAAGGATGGTTGAGAACATGGACAAGTCATTCCTGACCACATATATCTGGGAACCTTTGAAGAAAAGATGACTATGAACGGAATCATTATTCGTAAAGCTCGGATGGATGAGGCATCACAGGTCGCTCAGCTGCTGATGCGGGCATGGCCTGTAGAGCAGATTCTTGAATCGAATAACATCACATATGAGCAACTTTGCGAGGCTGTTACCGCCATCTCTGCGACGGAAGAGACCATCTACAGCTGTGAAAACACATTCATAGCAGAGATGGATGGAAAGATAGTGGGTGCGATGTGCGGCTACGATGGATCAGACTATAAGAGATTAAAACAGCCGGTCGTTGATCTTCTCGGGAATGATTCCGGCTTTGCTCAGTTGAAAGAAACAGAAGCGGGAGAATTTTACCTTTGATTCCGTAGGTGTACTTCCCGAATGTCGAGGAAGAGGCTTCGCCTCAATGCTATTTGAATCTCAGATTGAGAGAGCAGCCTTGCTCGGACACAAAGTCGTCGGATTGATAGTTGATGAAGACAAGCCACAGGCTGAAGCCCTTTATACTCGACTAGGATTCAGATATGTCGACGACAAGGATTTCTTCGGACACAAGATGAAACACATGGTAAAACCCATTGATATTACAGGTCAATACTACAGACACTTCAAGGGTAACATCTACAAAGTCTTACACATAGCCAAGCATTCAGAGACCTTTGATGACATCGTTGTCTATCAAGCTATGTACGGAGACAGAGAAATATGGGTAAGACCTCGAGCTATGTTCGAGGAGATAATCGAGAGGGATGGTAAGTCCTTTAGACGTTTTGAGCTGATTACTGCAGAGGAAGCAGAATCCGAGATGAACAAATAAAATTTCAAAAATGTTTCAATTATGGTGGACCTGAACAAAGAACAGAAAAGAATTGCCAAGAGGCTCATCGACACAGCGCTTGAACGCGAGTGTGCTGTCTTCAACCTTAGAATGAAGACATTAGTAGGGCATCACCTGAACACAAAACTCACTAAGCCCAACCATCAACGCTATCTTGAGATCTATAAGCTGACAAATAAGTTCGACAAGCATATAGCAGACAGATATGACGGATTGAGCGGTTCAAGGTATTTCATGACTATTGTCAATCTATATTGCGATGGCGTCTTGAAAGACGAAGACCTCATCGAATTTGACGATGAAGTCTTCATGCAGATCAAAAACATTGCAGATTGGAGGAACGAGTAGCATCACAACGCAAACTGCTACTGCAAAATCTGTCGACATGCAGACTATTTTTGCATTCCCGTCAAAGCTTATGGAATAGACGAAGTCCATGCAATGGAACGCAACTATTCTGTCGGTGACCCGGCGGTCACTGTTGTGACTATCTTCTAAGCCACATACCCATTATAGGATCAGTCAGATATACCCTCTTGTCGTCTGAATATATAAGGTTCCTATCAAGGAGACTTTTCTTCACAGCTACGACGTTCGCTGATGAAACTAGTCTATACTTTCTTATAACATCTGCTGAAGACAAGCCGTCATGTATTCCATCTGCCACAGCAGTAAGCAACCTCATCTGGTAAGCACCAAGGTTTTCTGTCCATGTCTCAAATAACGGGGTATTCTGGCATATCAGTTCTTCTACTCCAACATTTATATCATCTGTAGTTACCTCATCAGATGATTCCAAGAAAACATACCAGCAAAGTTGCTGAACATAGGAAGAATGATATTGGACCGTCTCACAGATTTGTTCTATCTGCTGAGGGGTTATCCTCTTTCCTGCTTTTTCAAATTTCTTGGTTATGAAGTCTTGCCAATAACTCAACGGTATCGTCTTAAGATATATTATATCGGCAAACTTGAAAAACGCCTTCTCATTTGTATTGAAAAGGCTTTCCATCATATGCTTCTTACTTCCAAAAAGGCAATATGTAACATCCTTTTGGTGCTGCCATATTGTACGTAGTTCTTTCTGAAAAGCAATCGCTTCCGGAAATTCGTTAATCTGCTGGAATTCATCGATGCAGACAACAATCCTTACGTTCTTTTTGGCAGCTATTCTTTCCGGCACACTCAAAGCATTGGATATATCTGCTTTATCATCGGATAACCCTAACTTTAAATCAAACGTCGACAATGGATCTGGTGACAGATTCACCCCAAGATTGATCCTACCCAAGAACGACTTTGCATTTTCTATAAACTCCTCTGTCTTAGATGCGGTCTGGGCCAGCACAGCAGAAGCGACAGTCTCAGCAAACTCTATAGGTGACTTACATTTGAACACATCGACAAAGACCACCTTAAGATGATCAGACTGAACTTCTTTCATTACCTTTTGTATCAAGGAAGTCTTTCCCCATCTACGTGGTGAAAGGAGGAAAGTAGAAATCCCACCTTTGAAGTTGGCAACAAGTCGCTTTGTCTCAGCCTCACGATCTGTAAAAAAGTCCCCTTCTACAGGTTTTCCAAATATAAAAGTTTGTCCGTTCATAATGTCTCAGTATTACCCACATGCAAAAGTAAAACATTTTTAACTTAAAAGCAATTAAGTTAATAGTCTTTAACTTAATTCTCGGGAACAATTCATATACTTCTTTCACTTAAGGCATAGGTGACGGCATACTAAAAACTGCAATCCGAAAGGAATTGGACGAAGTCCTTGCTCTCAGATGCAGCTATTCAGTCGGCGACCCAGCGGTCACCATCGTTTCAATCAAATAATCAGTTACCTAGGTCCAAATGATGACCGATTACATGGTTATTACTCATATATCTAACTAGATATACAAAATCCCCTTCAATCTCATAGATATTAAAGAAGACATACCAAGTTGTGTGGTTATTCTTAGGATATTGAGCATACAACATTCCTTTCCCAAACTGGTCGAACCATTTCGGAGCCCTTCGATATGCTTTTGTACCAAGGGTTACCTGTATCTCTCGGAATAGGCTTTCAGAGTATTCTATAGCCGTATCCAAAAATCTCATATAGCCTTTATCATATAGCACCTCAGCCAACTCGACAAATTGTTGGCTCACTTCAGGCAGAAAAAGGACCTTCATTACTATTTCCTCTTTTCCGCTTCTTTCCTTTCAAACATCTCTGTCAGACCCTCACGGACTTTTGCGATCACATCATCTACTGTAATTGCACGAGAAAGATCATATTCTATAGGATCCTGTTGTGCTGAAAGAACAAATGTCTCATTCTTTCCCCTCTGGATAAGCACCTGCTCTGTCTTTGCAATATCCAGATACTTTTTCATATTGCTGCGTAATTCTGCTGAACTTATTATCACCATAATTCAAGTACATTATAATGTACAAATATAAACCAACTTATCGACTTTTGCAAAAGATTGGCCATTTATATCAATCGTATGTATTTAAGGCGAACAACTTCATCTGGTTCTTAATAAATAATAACTGCAATCCGAAAGGAACTGGACGAAGTCCTTGCCCTCAGATGCAGCTATTCAGTAGGTGACCCAGCGGTCACCATAGTTACTATAAAATGACCTTTTCTTTTACTCTGCAGGAGTCCACTTGCAACGAACAGGTGAAACGATCTCACCGGTCTTCTTAAGTTCTGCAAATACCTTATCAACCACCTTTCTGTCAAGTCCTGAAAGTGTTGCCACCTCACCTGCTGCGATTGGCTTTCCTGCCTCTCTCATTGTCTTCAATACAAGTTCCTTTTCCATATTCTGTATCAGTTTAATTCTGTTATTACTAAAGTTCAGTCTTCCAAAGTCCATGAAGGTTGCAGTACTCATAGACTGCTACAGCCTTCTCATCTCCAAGAGAAATCACTGCTTCAGGCTTTTCCTTGAGATCCACGCGGATTCCTCCGTTCTCCGTCTCGACGTAGATAAATGAGATGTGATGCTCTTCAAGCATCGGATGAGCCACGCTTCCCACTTCCACCTTGATTGTCTTCTCGTCAATCCAAGTCACTACCGGAAGATGTTTCTCCACACTTGCCTCGATTGTTCCAGGAACAAGTTCCTCCATTTTCTGACCACAGCAAACCACTGGTACTTTTCTGTCTACAACCTTCTGTATAACGTTGCCGCAATGAGGGCATTTATAAAATTTCGTTGCCATATCCGTATCCTTTTATTTGTTTTCTTATTTTGAATTATTCTAATTTATTGCAAATATAGGGATATATTTTTTATATGCAAATACCAGTCAGAAAAAAGTCACAACTCGAGCAAAAATTTTGTAGTTTTGCTATGAACCCACTATGCCTGAGGCATATGAAGGTTCCCGTTCAACTTTAAGTTCAATGACATGTCAAAAACATTTGAAACCAATGCTCAGAAGGCCCTGACGATGGCATCTGGCATCAAGTCGCACCTTAATGAGGTTGCGCATCTCGGCATCAAGGCAGAAGGCCTTGACACTCTGGAAGCCGAGGCAAGGAAGGCAATCGAAATGATCCAGGAAGTGGACGCATTAAGGCAGACCGTATCTGAAAAACTTCAGGCAGCAAACGAGAAACTTGCCGATGTAAAGGAACTGGCCAACGGATACCGCCAGACCATCAAGAACAACTTCCCTATGGAGAAATGGGAGCACTTCGGCATCATGGATAAGAGATAGGATTCCCTATAGAAACAAACGACCGCAACTTCATCTGAGGCTGCGGCCATTTTTATTATTTGTCTGTTATTTCAGTTTCTTTCCGTCAGAGAAGGCATTGCCGATTCTCTCCCCTAGTACAACATATCCATGATGTACCGGTTCATAGGTAATCAAATTCATCTTCTCAACCTGAGGCTTGCCGTCTTCTCCAAGATAATTTTCATCGACTAGGATATTTACAATCTCAGCGACAATGTTATAACCCTCTGCAGTCTCATCTATCTTTCTCAAGATGCGACACTCCAATGTCATCGGGAAATCGGTGAATACCGGAGCATTGACATTCTCTGCCTTGACGGAAGTCCACCCTGCTTTCTGCATCTTCCGAGGGTCATTCTTGGCACTGACGATACCGACAAAGTCGGAAGCCACAAGGGTTTCCTTCGTAGCAAACGCCACAGTGAAGTCTGCACATCTGGCAAGATTCTCTGTCGTAGCATGAGAACCCATGCAGATCATTATCTCCTTCGCATCCCACTGTCCGCCCCATGCGGCATTCATGGCATTAGGAGTTCCATCTTCATTATATGTGCCGATGATGAGTACCGGCTGTGGGAGCACCCACGGTTTTGGTCCAAAGCTTTTCATATACTCATATTTAGAAAGTTAATACTTATCATAGCAACATCCTTACCGTCTTTCTATATTCGGCGTATGCAGGTTTGTTTGCCATCTGTCGTTTCTCCATCATAGGGATACTTATGAAAAGAAACAGGCAAGTGTTGGCCAGAGCGCCTGCTGCAGGGAGAAGGATATCTCTCCATGAATGAATCTCGCCAGCAGCTGTCAGGGACATCAGATATACACCCCACCACATCAGTATCTCTCCGAGATAGTTCGGGTGACGTGAGCGGCTCCACAAGCCGACGGTGCAGACCTCTCCCCTATGTGTCTTACGGAAACGATGGGCCTGGGTATCAGACACGAGTTGAAGAGTTGCAGCTGAAACACAGACTATAAATCCTGCCCAAGTAAAGATATCGGCATTTAATTGATTGCCCGCTGACAGATCAATCAGAAGGAATCCCGGTATCATAGCAAGGAAGACCACGATGGTAGGCATCAAGTTGATGCCGGTGAAGTTGACGATGTGCCACAGACGAGGGAAACGTTCCTTATACATATCATACCGCCAGTCCTGCTTGTTCAAGTTCGGGAATGTATAAGCCCAGTTTCCAGTGAGTCGTATCGCCCAGTACCATACTGCAATCTGCAGCAGCACGACAGGAAGCGAGCCGGCACCGACATACAGGGCATATCCGGTCAACATAAGAGGCGGAGCCACGCTCCAGTACGGATCATATACCGAAGAGTTGCTGAATACCACTCCCCATAACCATACGAAGACGGTAGCCGCGAAATCTGCGGCAAACAGCCTCACAAGAAAGTGGCTTCCGCTCAAAAAAGCAAATACCCATACCCCGATGGCAGTGGCGATAAGATAAATCAGAGTAATCACCACAAAACTCCAGGATCGTGATGACTTAAGTTTTTCAATAGCAGTTCTCATATCATTAACATTATACGTCCCTCTGCCTTCACGAACATATCAGGGTACCGGCAGATGACAGCATATATCTGTTTGGAGGTCACAGGTTGCCCATCTTTACGAATGTGAAGCCGCTGACGGTTTATTATGTCAGCGATCTGCTCCGTCCGCATCCCTCGATTGGATGTTGCAAGGCAATACACTATAGCTTCCTCGATCTTCATACATCACCTTAATCAGTAATGAACCTCTGACTGAAGAGGCTTATATCTCTTTCCGACGCACCAAGTCTCTTTGCCACCTTCTGCCAATCTTTCAGAGCGCCCCTGACACTGCTGATTATTACCGAAGCCTCGTCTCTTGGAATGAAGTAATCCTCTGAAGCATTCAGCAGGGCATCCAGGTCTGATTCATTCGTGTATCTGGAAATCATGATGCCCTGATGTGTATTGAGAGTCGGATTCAGGTCAAAAGCCGGAGAGAGAGTCCATCCCTTTGCAGTGAGCAGGAATCCATGGTTGCGAAAATGGTCATCGGAGTTTCCGATGCAGATATTGAATGCAACACGACGATACAGTTCACGAAGGTTCTTTTCCACATCTGTACATCCTCGGATGATGAAGTCAACTATATCAAGGTATCCATATCCTTCATCTGCACCTGCTCCATCCTGAAGTCCGAGCATGGTCAGAGCGGAGGCATAATGAATACGTCTGCCCTCCTCTGTCCTATCGTATCTCTTTGACAGCAGGGTATGATACTGTGACCCCATCTTGACTACTCTTGTGTCAGGGACACTGATGCCAGCCTTCCGAGCCAGAACATAAGCAATATGCTCCCAAAGTTCCACATCACCCGAATCATTTCTGGACGGGAATTTTGCTACCTTCATGAGCCCGTCCTCATCGATGACATTAGCCTTAGGTCTGGCTCCACCGAGAGATGTGCCCGGGCTGTGAAGCTGACGGATCCACTTCTGGTCAGGCAGCTCACCCTTCTCTTCTGCTTCTTCAAGAGCCTGGCTTGCAGCGATAAGCTCCCTAAGATTGACTATTGGCGGTACGCTCAGTCTATCAGTTACATTGATAAAGTCCCCGTCCGGCGTCTTTGAGTATCTGAATCCTCCCATGCGGGACTCATCCTCGATCCCCATTATCATGTCAAACGAGGAGAGGTTTCTGACAGGTCGCCCTTCTTCTTTAGCCAATGTCTGCTCCCGTCTTATCATCAGAGTCCGACCCCATCTGTCAGGAAGAGAATCGGAGAAACATCCGAAAATTTCCTTGCCAGGCTGAGTATATTGCATACCCGGATAGTTACGTATATCCTCACTCAGGATGATACCTGCGTTCTGCTTCAGCCACTCGGGAGAATACCTGAACGAATAACTCTGAGACCCCTTGATGCTTTCACATCCGAGTTCACCGACCAGCATTGGTTTCTCCAGATAGTCGAAATCTGCATATACATACAATCTGTCCATGACTCTCACTGCTTTTTGGATGCACGCTCACGACTTACCAAGGCTATATCCTGAAGCTCCTTGCCAAGCTTGTCTTCCTTGGCGATGACGAGGATATCATCCTCCAGTTGCAACGCATACAGGACACGAAGGTATATCCCTATAGCCACTGTAGGACTACCTTTCTCAACTCGTGCCTCCGTGAGTTCTGAACACATGGCACGTTCCGCCACCTGTGCACGGCTCAGATTGCGCCTCAATCTGGCAAGCCTAATCTGCTCACCTACTATCTTCATATTTTCCTCCAGCCTTCTCGGAAGGCGTGTCGCCATTGTACTCTTGCCCATACTCTTATGTCAACATATCATATAATATGCAAATATAAAACATTTTCTTAATTATATGATATATTGGAGAAAAAATTACTGTCGTTATTTGACGATTCTCTGCCGTCGTATGGCTGTAGTGCCCTATCCACAATAATGACATCCCCTTCATCCAGGACAAGTTATAGAAAATCATGCCTCCCTGAAGAAATAACTTATCAATGCTTTCTAATTGACAGAAGTTGTCAAATCGCAACCTTATTTTTGCCGAAATTAAATATAGGAATTATGATAAAGAGACAAGACAAGAGAAGGCACTTCATTATATGTGACATCGCCGGGTTTACGTACTGGGACGGCTGTATCTACCTCAAACGCAGGGAGGTCTGACTATGTGCGGCTACACTCAATTCCGAAGATTCCTCAAGGACACTGACTGTGAAAGGGAATTTGAGGAAGCATTCGAGAGCCAGTATCCAGGATATCAGTTTGATGTTGCTCTTTGGACAATCCTTGGCGGCGATGAGTTCTTTCTAGGCCGTGCCTTCGACTGGTCCCACACCAAAGAAGGCCGTGCCTTCTGGGAAGAGATTGACAGGCAATGGTATAGAAGAGTATCGAGACACCGTATATGACATTGGCAGACATGCTGACACGCAAGAGACGGAAACACTTTGTGAGAGGCTCAGCCGAACCGAGCGGAACGAGAGGAAACAGAAAGTGCGTTCCGAAGCGTAGCGGCTCAAGTCAAAGCAGAGTGCGTGGGCTGGTCACTCAAGAGAGCAAAGAAAGAAGGCAACCTAAAGGTCACCTTCTTGGGGATAGAGGTTCACGTCATCACGACGCTCCTCCGTGCCGATTGGCTAGCAAGGTCCGGCAGAACCGCCGGAGAGGTCTTGCGACCCGGCTACTCGTCAGCCAGGTCGCGTATCTTGTTGACGACGATTTCTAGGTCCTTATGCTCGACACCGTCCTTGTCGGTCCATGTGTTAGGATGAAGCTTTCCTGTAAGGAGGACTTCCTGACCTTTTTTGAGAAGGTCCCAAGGGACGGTCTGCTGGTTGTCGTCGAACTCCTTCTTGAAGATGACACAGCGGAAGAAGCGTGAGTCTTTGCTGTCCTTGGAGAAATTCTTCGCGAGGGTGAATCGTGCGAAGGTCTTTCCTTCGTTAGGTGTCACGTCGGCTGTAAGTCTGCCTGAAAGCTGGATGTAGTTACCTGTATTCATGATAGCTTGATTTAAGGTTGGTTAAACTTGATTTTACGGATGCAGGACAGTACGTCCGGCAGGCGAAGTCAAGGAACGCACAGGGAAATACTACCCCGCAGGGAGTGGAGATTTTCCGAGCATCCGGATACGGCAAGCGTGCTGCCAGCACAGCGAAGTCCTTTACAAGCCGCAGCCGGAGGATAGTACATTCGCGTCCGAAAAACAAGGCGGCCACCCTTTTCAAGACTGAAGTAAGGTCACTCAGCTCAGGCTGACAACGGCGACGACTCCAGAAGGTTAATCAAGCATGACTTCCCGAAAGATAAATCAGCCACAAGACATCATTTGTCACTTTCATGGCTGATTAGTCATCTGCCGGAAGTTCAGACTCTCGGCAGGAACCACTCACGGATAAGGTCGTCCTCGATGCGGGCTCCCCATCTGTCCGGACTAGACTTGCGGGTATCGGCCCAAGGTGAGCCGTCAGCGACATGAGGTGCAACCAGAATGCAGGCCTTGGTCCAGGCATAGCGTCTGAAGCAGTTTGTCAGGTATCTGAAGATATCAGGATGCTCATTCCTGAGAGTGTCGTACTCTTCGAAGCCATCATCGGCATCCTTGCGAAGCCGGTTGTATGCTCTTGGGAAGACAGGTCCGTACTGCCACATCTGGGGATGCTCTGCAATCAGTCTCTCTCCTTTCTGTGCAAGCCGCACGCCGTAGGCGATATACAGGATACACTGTATCTGAGACTGTGTCAGTTCTTTCTCCTCCACAACCGCCATATGCCTGAGTGCCTTCGCCAGTATGACGCTATCCAGTTCACTAGACGGGCTGACCTCACCGGAAGATTCCGCTGAAGGGGTGGATGCAGACTTCGCAGAAGTCAACTCCTGCTCATCCACTTCTTCGTTTACCGCTTCCGCGACCGTGGCAGACGTACCGATTTCTTCCATCATAGCCCGGATACTGAGACATGCCGGAGCGACACGCGTGCGTCTCTCAGCTCTCTCTGCAGCCCTCAATCTGCGTTCATACTCCTTCCTGTTAGCAATTAACCTACTGGCAACCGCTTCAGTTATCAGATCAAAAAAGTTTTTCTCCATACGAGGGTCGGGAGTGTCATCTCCCCCTCTGAGCCATGCGAATACCTCCCGGTATTCAGGAGTCTGGGTTATATCTGTAGTCATCATACTTATCAGGGCTAACAATTTGAGTTCTGTTTAAGGAAGGGGCTTTCGCCCCCTTCCCTAGAATCCCTTGAACTCTCCCTCCGGAAGATCGTCATCGTCCGCAACAAGAGTACGTGATTCCTGAGATGCCTGTCCGCCGGAATATGGCTTTAGATTTCCGAGGATAGGAGAATACTGAGGAAGTTCATCCTTGGATATGCCGTATCTCTCACGGTTGGTCTTTCCGACATTGGCCTTCACGAAGTGAGAGTTTCCATACTGGTTGTTCTGGGTGGCTCTCACAAAGACGTCAAGCAGAGCCTTCCGCTGACCAGCCTGTGTCTGCGTCATGTAGATTGCCGGATTGGCATCCTTTGGAATAACTATGCACTCCTCGTTATCGATTACCTGCATCCTTGACTTAGGAAGCATCAGAAGGTCAAGTTGACCGATGAATGAATCATTTGCACTCATATCTTTATTTGTTTAATGGTTATTACTTAACTGTGAATCTTCTTGTACTCGCAGTCGGTTCCATATACTTCGCATATCCTGCGGGATCCGCCTGCTGGAAGGCCTTCGCGTTGAACTTCATCGTAGGCTTGGTGTTCTTCCACAGGGCCATCACCTCGCCCGTCGGGCTGACCAGCGTATCCGCTTCTCCCATGGCAATCTTGATGTCATCTTCGAGCGAAGCCTGTGTCTTCTCAAGAGCCTTGATCTCGTTATTTATCTGCTTGAGGGCATTGTAGGTGGAGATGATCTCCGCATCTGCCTGAATGCTCACCCCGTCCTTCGCCGTAGGGTTCCTCACCAGGGCATCCTCCGAATTGATGTCATCCGGAGCTATTCCACCATGGATATTTATCAGCCAGAATATCTCCAACTGCTCCACAAGAGCCTTGAAGAATTCAGGATTGAAGTCAAACTCCTTGTATCCGAAGTTCAGTCTCGGGTATGACGATATCCACGCCACCGCACCCTTCTTCACTCCCATCACACCCATCTGATACTGAAGCTGACAGTACCAATAGACAGGGAAATCCTCAGGGTCCACCGCCACGGATGTAGTCTTGCATTCCAGAATTCTGAGATTCCTCTTTGTGTGCTTCGCTCCGGCCTCATAGAAGAGTCTGTCCGGAGAGACCCTGAGGTAATCCTTCACGGTATCCACGGCAATCCAGTCGCCTTCGGAGTCCTTTCTTACCTCCGCACCAGTCCTCGCGGCGAACATAGTCACCACAGCGGGCTCCATATGATGTCCCAGTTCCATGGCCTCGTTCTGTTCTATCGGCTGGTCCACTCCGGTCTTCCTTCTCCATAGTCTGTATGGGGTATCGAAGTGGTTCACACCCATTATCGTTCCTGCCTCGGAAGAGCCTATACCCTTCTTGCGTTCATCCAGCCACTCCTGATGCGTGGCCGGTCGTATTACTCGGTATGCCATATCGTAAGTGATTAGGATTTCTTGCCTGACTGCTTGAGGAGAAGTTCTAGATCTTCGTCCGTGATGGTGTACTTGTCCCTTATCTTCTGGGAAATCACATCCGCACTGTCGTTCTGCGATGCCGTAAAGGCTACCGCAGCCTTCCAGGATTTGCCCTTTGAGGAAAGGATCGGCTTAGACGGAGCCTGCTGTGATGTTTCGGACGAGTATCCTTTCTGGGAAGAATACTTGTCCCTGTCATTCTCGAAATAGACATCAGCACCTACACCAAGAGCCTTGGCCGCAACGCTAATGGCATCTGTATATGCCTTCTTATAGGCATCGTCGTCCAGATACGGGACATATACGGTCTGACCGTTGTCATATTTCCTTTCATTGGCGATAAGCTTGTTGCCACCGGTGCCATAGATCGGCTTGCTCCATTCACCGTCCTTCATCACATAAAGATTGATGTCCACGAATACCGCGACTTCACCATTCTCGTTGGCTTCCGTCCATGTCTTAATCACCTCAGTATACCATCCGAAACCCACAGGGCCGAACACCTCCGTGAGTTTCTTTATCCTCCACATCGGGGTGATGCTGCTGTTTCCCTTAAGTCGTCCTCCGTCTATTTCGGTCATGGCCTCCTTAGGTACTGACCTGACCTTGTCATAGATCGAGAGATTCTCATTGTCCTGCTGGACCTGCTTGCTGTTCTCCATATCATTCTGGAATTTTAGAGATTGAACTTCAGTTCATCACGTTCCCACCTACCTTTTTCGGAGGGCCGTGATGTCGAGCAAACAGAAGGTGAACGTGGGAAACGGACAAGGCAGTCAAGGAGAAATCGATGCTCCGAAGGGAGTGTCTATTTCTGTGAAGACATATGCGAGAAGTGCGAGCATGGTGCATTGGTAGATGCCCCACGTTACATACCTTCGCGACACATCACGTTCCTTCGGGGAAAGGGCAACCATGCCTCGCTTACAACAAAAAAGCCTTGATGAGACTTTCATCAAGGCCGCCGTATATTCTTTTCCATGCAGGGAATTATTAATGGTGATATTTTTTCTGATGCCTACATTTTTTTACAGAAAAACTTTTCCGGAGCATATGTGCCCAAGGGTTCAAATCCGCTACAGTTACAACCCACATTATAAGTACACGAACTGCTCTTAAAGCTTGTACCATCACCCGCATCTATCACGCTCCACCTGCCTTTATTAAACTAGTAACTTTTTAAAACCTAATCCTCCATCCGTTCGCACAGCTCTACGATAAGGTGAGCGGGAGAGCCTCTGTCTTCAGGCGGGGGAAGAAAGCGAACTAAACCTTCTTTTGATTCTCAATGTACTTTCTAATGGTCTCTTCGGAAATATGCCCATTTTTATCTGTAATAATCATACTCTATTTATCTGTTACGGGGCGAATAGTAAGACCTTCGTATAGATTTGCGTAAGAGCTGTAATCACCAAATTCGAATTCGTTAAATTGAAAACACAGAGCATCCCAATGGCAATCTTCGTCACTAAAGGAACCAGTCCAATAATATCCACATTCACTATATTCTGGATATTCAGGATCAGAGGAGCCTGCTGCCGGAAGAAAAATACTATTGCCGATTGGTCCAACAACTTTATAACCATTGATACCATTTATGGTAATCCACTGCCACGAACAGTAACTAAGTAGTTCATATAATTCTTCTTCAGTAGGCATTCGCCATTCATCTCCCCATTGTTTGCTTGCTGCATCGTATTCCGTTCCTGAGATTATTTTTCCAATGTCAATATATGCTTCCCCATGAGGTATGCCATAGAGTATATAGTTTTCTTCCGTATATTCGTCCTTCGGTTCTGTCTCCCCAAACGCGAAGTAATCACCGTATTCTTCGGGTTTGCTTGCACCTATATTGCAGGTTGCCCACTTGACACTCAGCCCCAAATCCACTGCTTCGTGACCGTTGATAATTATGTTCTTCTCCATTTCGCAATCTATTTATCTGTAACGGGGCGAACAGCGTAGCCGTAGATGCGCGATCCGTATGACCTCATATTCCACATGATGGCACTACAAGTGTAGAGACTGCCAGCGTCGTCGCTACGGTTCTCGTGCAATGTGCTAGATTGGTATTTGCCGTCCGAGCCACGGCCGCCGCAGGCAGAGTCTGAGCCATAGCGACTACCCGTCGCAGGGAGGAAGATACTATTACCGTTGGGAGCGGTGACCTTCTGACCACCAACACCATTCAGCTTAGTCCACTCCCAAGTACACATTTCAAGGAGTTCCTTGATTTCATCCAAAGTGGGCATACGCCAATTGCCACCCCACTTTACGTGGGCGACATCGTCCTCAGGGTCAAGAACGGTCTTGTTATCAACCCTTCCGTAACAGCTGTCAGTGCAATACTTGGTTATACTGTTATAACTGCCGTCACACCACTTGTAAGTAGACCAATTATAGTTAGATTTTTCCTCCGTTTCACCCCAAGCATAGTAGCCACCATATTCCTCTGGGGACTCAGCACCTATATTGCAGGTCGCCCACTTGACGCTCAACCCCAAATCCACCGCTTCGTGGCCGTTGATAATTATCTTTTTCTCATCCATTTACAATTCGCTTTATGGTATAGAGTCCTAAATTGAGCGTAATCTATCTCTCTGCCGAACAAATTACTTTTCGATTACGATACCAACTGCCAGAGATATGCCCGTCGGGGTGTACAACAATCTCGCGCAGCAGGTTGTCGGGTTCGTTCTCCTCCATACGGCGCAGCAGTCCCATATTGCTGTGCGAGAGGGTGATGAGCGTACCATTCAGTCGCCACGTTTCATATACATAGTAATCCTTCAAGACCTGCTCAATGAGTTCGGCATTGTCGAAAAGGTAGTGCTTGAACTGTTGCAACAAATCATCTTCGGCTGGTTTGTCGAGGGTAATCAGTCGGCGAAAACTGAAATCGTCAACGCAACCCTTGTAGTGTTCCATAAATGCCAGCATTTCCTCTATGCTCTGCAATCCCTTCCCGTGAAGTACGCACTGGATGCGAATCTTTGTGTCGGGGTTCATTCGACGATACTCGGCGATGCGTTCCGCTTGCAATTCGGCAAGGTGGCAATAATCATCTTTGCCAAGTGTGTGGCACGAGATGTTGAGCCAACTCGGTTGAAGATTACTTACGATAAATCGGCTGAAGTTGGTGTTGATATTCAGGAAGCAGTTGTGCCTCTTAACCATATCCACCACCTCACTCACATAGTCGCATAGCGCTGGCTCACCACCAGTAATCGATACCGTAGCCAGATGTCCCTGAGCATCCATCTCATCGAGCAGACGGCCGACATTTGCCAGGAACTGTTCCTTGTTCTCTCTGATATGGGAGTTCTGCTCGATGCAGAACGGACAAGCGGCATTGCAGCGATCGGTAATCTTCAGATGAACATGCTTCATCCAGTAGTCATCCATAATGAACCACTGCTTGCCAAAGAGTGTGAGGGGCAAATCATAACTGACAGTGTCCGTTGCCAGTTCGGGCGAGAACTGGTAGGCACTCTTATCTGTAATTATCTTCAACATAGCGAACAATTCAAGTTATCTGTTTAATATGTCCCAAAATACTCGTGGCAGACTGACATTGGGCAGTTTAGCGGCGTCCCGGAACATCGGAGCGATCTCACGAGGACTCCTGCAACCGCCTCCACATCCAATAGGAGTCACAAGGAAGTGAAGTTCAGGGTGTTCGGCAGCATATCTTGTAAAGGTCTTCACAGATTCGTGAATCTCTTTCAAATCAATAACTCCACCAATAGTCGGTATGGCATACGACTGTCCCTGTCGTCCTTCTCTTTGACCCATTATTGCACCGAAATTTTCCAAAGCAAAGGCTGATGCCCCATCCCAATGCCTCCCCGAATTACGGCAGCCAAAGACGAAGATTTCATTTTCCTTGAGAGTCGTTATCCATACAGGAGTAACATTGCTTTGAGACGGTTTCACGGCATCCTTACCGAATAGTTTCTTGATCAAATCTTTCATAAATAATGTTTTTGTGTGATTATTACGCAAATTATAATGAGGCCAAAATATAAGGTGCCTAGCACCTTATAAAATTCTTGCCTACCCTCTCTTTCCTTGCCATAGGTCATCCGCTACAGCAAGTATCACATCATGAAGTTCAAGGTCTTTCTTATAGAACTCCGGCAGGGCATCGTACCCCAGTGCGGCTCCAAGAATGTTGCCTGTCACTGCACCTGTCGAATCACTGTCTCCAGAGTGGTTCACGGCAGCAATCATCGCATTCTCGAAGTCATCAAAATATTTTAGAGCACAATACAGAGCAATCGCCAAGGCTTCATCACCTACCCAACCACCACCGATAAGTTCGATTGCCTCATGGTCCGGCAAATCCGATGCTGCAAAAGTGAAAGCCTTCTTTACAAGCATCCTCATATAGCCCATATCACCGGCATGGCTTGAGAAGAGTCGGTCCAACATAGCAAGACCTTCTTCAACATATACCACGAGAGCATCACGGGTAGGAGCATCATCTGTCGCAAGCCGGTAGACCACATGCGCCATCAGTGCCGCAGGTATATATCCCAGGGGGTGCTGGTGCGTCATCTCTGCCGCATCCGCTGCAACCTTATCCATCTCTTCAATATCCGAGAATCGCCCTTCACCAAGTCCATACAGTGCGACTGGCGCTACTCTCATGACTCCACCACATCCTTTGCTGTCATTATGAGGTGCGTGGCCGTTGCTGATTGCATAGAGGGAGGACATGCATGTGTTTCCCGGAGCACGCAACTGATTCATTTCCGGAAGCGTCTTGATCCAACAGTCCATCGGCTTCTTTGCGGATTTTCCTGTCTGGGTGTGATACCACTCAATGTATGCAGAGCATATGCTATGGATGATCTGCCTGCCAGTCTTTCGGGCATTCAGGATACCGCATGCAGTAAACAAGGTCATCTGTGTATCATCCGATATCAGAGCTTTACAGTCTGATCCGTCATATCCACCCCAATTGCTATGCATATCATAACGGCAAATTCCTTTGGGTCCGTAATTATGAACTATAGCACCGTAGTTATCGAATTCTACAGCATAACCCAGAGCGTCTCCTATCGCCCCTCCTATCAATGAACCACGTATTCTGTCTTTATATGGTATCATAATCTGTATTGATTCTTCATAAAGGATTATAGATTCTCAAACTCACGTTTGAATGGAATATAGTTACCCTCAGAATTATGTCTCCTATGGGAATTATGATCTTCCAAAATCGCAAAAACAATGAGTTTATACTTATTGGCAAACTCCGGCTCCTTCATAACTTCATGAAAAAGTCGGGCTATATGTTCGGGAGGATTACAGAATGCACCGCATCCCAATGCTCCAAGCACAAGAGAATCATGCCCATGCTTCAGTCCGAGCCTGAAGATTGTCCTCATCTTGTTCTTTACAGGTTCCACCAATGCTTCATCAATCATCCCTCGCTTATCAATCTTCGGTCTGTTCATCCCTGCAACAGAAATGAATGCCAAATCTCTCGGCATAGACATCAGTTTATAGCCATGGGCTTCGTTCTCTCTGAAGATAGTTACTGAAGGTGAGTATATACCTCCGAAATTCCTGTCCATAGGATATTGGAAGCGCGATTGCTTCACTCCGTACTGTCCTGAGTAAGGGACGAACTGATATAAGGACCGAAAAATATTGGTACGCCTGAATATTGTTTCCTCCTGAGCACCTGCACCTTTAGTAACTCCGCCGCCCGGATTCTGCCGGCTGGCCATATTCAGAATAGCCGGATTATATCCTTGATCAAGTAATCTGAGACCTTCTTCAAGACAATCAGCATTCACCACTTCTACAACAGTTGAATACCGCTCCGTGCATATGTCCATTACAGAAAACTCCGAAGAATAGAAACGGGTACCGATGGTCATCTCATCATAGCCTTTCAGTACTATTCTTTCCGAATCCTCCGTGTAGTAGAATCCGTTATTGACCAGTTCGACTGTATTACGAAACTCCCTTGCCCGAAGTTCCTTGATCTTGTAATAACTGATCGAATCACCTTTGCTTGCCTTGGGCATCAAGGCATCATATTCATCAAGGAAGTCGCTTCGAGAATCCCAAGTCCACGCCGGAATCCCTGAAACACACGGCTTATTGTGAATTATCTCCACGAATTCTTTCGGAAGAATGACATTCTCCAGATCAATAACCTTTGTGAAAAGAGGGGCAATTTCATAAGGTGTAAACGCTGCGATTCCGCAACCTATCTTCGTCACCAGAAATGTATACTCCCGATGAGAAAAAGCATAATTCATGAACTGCTCCACATAAGGCTCGATCGCCTCTACTCCTCCGTGCATGGTAGGGATAGCATAGCTCTGACCCTGCAGACCGACACCCTGGCCCCAGACAGCTCCGAAACAATTATATGCCTGACGTGCCGCACCGCCACCATGAGAACCGGCAAGGTTGCTTCCGAATACAAATATCTCGTTCTCCCTCAGATGAGTTATTCTTTCTGGGGTATATCTTCTGTTATACATATGCCAAATTATTTATAGTATTGCTCGCTATTCACTTCGAGAGCCAGGCGAAGGATCTTATCGTGGTCGAAAGCCAATGCAGGAACAGAATCCACAGGGAACCATTTTGCTTGAGCGGCATCATCAGCTCCTTTGACCTCTGCCTTCTCAACAAAAGCGTAATAGGCAATGCTGATTGTTCTGCCACGAGGATCACGGTCAACTTCTGTAAATGCTCCGATCTGTTTCATATGTTCGACCTGCAGCCCCGTCTCTTCCTTGAGTTCACGTATTGCGCAAGCTTCTCCATCCTCCTCCATTTCCAAAAACCCTCCAGGTAAGGCCCAGCAACCTTTGTATGGTTCATCAGCCCTTTCAATCAACAGGACCGACAATCCATCCGAATCCTCGCAAAGCACAACACAATCAGTCGTCACAGCAGGCCTTGGATAATCGTATGCATATACTTCTTTATTCATTATGTGTTATTTTTACGCAAAGTAAGTGAAAGAAAATGAATATTCCAAACATTTTGCGTAACATCTACACATATTCTGTTTACAATGCCATCATACGGTCGATTAACGTCTCCATTCCATAAGTCGCCTTCTCACGAATATGCACATAGCCCTCTGGATAGTTGTCATCGTATGGGTCAAACGGCTCGCAAGGATCAATAATAAATTTCGGCACACCATAACGAGGGCACTTGATCAGATCTGCTGCCGGTGTCACCGTCAGTGATGTTCCGATGACCACAAAGATGTCAGCGTTCCTGACTACCCTTGCAGCCATCTCATAGTTGTTTACAAACTCACCGAACCAGACCACATACGGACGAAGCTGCGAACCATCCGCAGCCTTGTCCCCCATACGGATAGGGACATCCAACGGAAGTTCTCTGACACAGGCAGAATCATTCCTATGCATTGATGAGGTGACCTTAGTCAGCTCTCCGTGCAGGTGAATCACATTGCTGCTGCCTGCACGTTCGTGAAGATTGTCAACATTCTGAGTTATCACTGTCACATCATGCCATTTCTCAAGCTCGACAAGCAGATTGTGGGCATGGTTGGGTTCGACCTCAAGAAGACGTCTGCGACGCATGTTGTAGAAATCCAGCACTGCCCCGGGGTCCTCCTGAAAACATCCCACACTGGCCAGTTTCTGAAAGTCATACTTACCCCACATGCTGTCAGCAGATTTCCTGAAAGTCGTAAGACCGCTCTCCACACTTATTCCTGCACCTGTCAGGACCACAAGGTGTTTGCGCGAATGTTCCTTCCCCATTTCGGGCAGTTTATTGTACCTATACTCCATCGTCTGTTATTTTTAGTTATCAGTTGTTCTTATATGCGACAAGTATCCTGTCGAGTTCTTCAAGGGTAGAGACCAACACCTCGCGGTTCTTTGACTTGTCCTGAGCGCTCACAATGCCTGCAGCCTCCAGTTGTGTCATGACACGGGTCGAGCGGGCGAAGCCCATACCCAGTGTGGTCTGAAGATAGGAAGTGGAAGCCCTCTGAGTCGAGACCACCATCCTGGCGGCCTCCTCGAACTTCGAATCCAGCCTCCTCATGTCCACCATATCTGCCTCCTTATCCTCTCCGTCTTCTTCCACCTCCGGCAGGTAGTACGGGATATCGTATGACTTCCCTTTTCCTGTCTGTGAGGCGATGGCATCGGTCATGGACTTTATCTCCTCAGGACCTATATAGCCGGACTGGATCCTCTCTATCCTCGCGCTCTGGGAAAAGAGCATGTCTCCCCTTCCGATGAGTTTCTCCGCACCCGGTGAGTCGAGGATGACCTGCGAGTCAGTCATGTTAGTGACCTTGAATGCTATCATGGTCGGGAAGTTCGCCTTGATCATCCCGGAAATCACATCCCTTCGTGGGGTCTGCGTAGCGATGATCACATGGATACCGGCAGCACGCCCCATCTGAGCGAGGCTGATTATGGAAGCCGTTATGTTTCGGCTCGCGTTCTTTGCATCAGCCTTCACGCTTGTCACGAGGGTTAGCTGTGCATATTCGTCGATTACAGCCACAATATAAGGCATGAACCTGTGTCCCTTAACCGGATTGAGTTTCTTTTCCCTGAACTTACGGTTATATGTCTGTATATCCGGTGTGGCACCGGCCTGTTTCATCAAGCTGTACCTCTCCTGCATCTCCTTGCAAAGGGACCGGAGCACCATGTCCGCATCCTTCGGCATCACGGCAATCGAAGCATCCATCTCCTCCTCATCATTGGACGCATTTGGCAGGACAGCAAGATAATGCCTGTACAGACTCTTATAGGTATTGAATTCCGTTCCCTTAGGATCGATGAAGACCATCTTCAGCTGGGACGGTCTCTTAGCATAAAGAAGTGAAGCTACAATGACATTAAGCCCCACAGACTTACCCTGCTGTGTAGCACCGGCAACCAGCAGATGAGGGCAGGTGGCAAGGTCAAAGACCTTCACCTTGCCGTCAACGGTATAGCCCATGGCAATCGGCAGTTCAGCCTTGGTCTCTTTGAACTCTGTCGATGAAACCAGTTTTCTGACCGGTACGATAGAACGGGTCTGGTTGGCCACCTCCAATCCTACGGAGTTCTTGAGGGTAAGAGCACGTATGCTCTCCACCCGGAGTGCCACCGCAAGATCCTCATGAAGATTCCTGATCGATGCCACCTTGACACCCTTGTCCGGAAACACTTTATACAACGTAACCGTAGGTCCCGTGATCGCCTGTATATCCACCACACTGATGTGGTGGTCTGAAAGGGTCTCGCGGATTATCTGGATATTGTTACGGATTTCCTCGACAGGAACCTTATGAATATCTGCCGCCCTGTCCTTGAGGACAGCCTCTGAAGGAGTCTTGAAGCCTGCCAGGTCATCAGCCAACGGTGTCGGAGTCTTTTCATCCGTCACCGGCACAGGTTTCGGAGACGGAGTCTTCTTTTTAGTCTTTTTCTTTTCAGGTTCCTTTTCAGACTCCACCTCGACAACAATCTCCCTGACATACGGCTTGTTGATGAAGTATCTCGCACCGGAAATGATGAAGTCCAATCCTGCAAGAACAACCCACGCAAGCAGTGCAGCCGAGACGCCATAGAATACAGCTGCATCACCAAGCCTGTCACTCAACCACATCGCAAGCTCCCGTCCGAGTGTTCCGCCGAGATTCCTCCCCGTAACGACCGATGCATAGAACAGCCACACCGATAGGACCAGCATACCGGACACGGATATGCCTGAAACCTTCAGTATGGACCACCGCGATGTTCTCACACACAAACGTACGAGAATTGCGATGGGAATCAATGCCAGCAATAGTGTCGGCCAGCCGAAAAAAGAGTCCAGGAAACCAGTCATAGGGAGGGGTATTAAAATGTCGTCGATAAAGTTAGTTCATTTTCTATTCTTTAGGAAATAGTATCTCCATCTTCTCGTTGTTCTGCTCAAGGATTCCCATCATACCGTTCATGCCATCCTTGCTGCAGCTGAACAGAACGACCGAAACAGAGTCTTCCACCGCTCTTCTCAGGAAGGACAGGGAGTCATACTCGATAGGTGTCACAAGGCTATCCGCCTCGTTGTCGAAGACTCCGCACCTGTCATCATCATAGACAATGTCGTATCTGGATACAGGAGTGTTTTCTACACTATCGAATCGCTTCTGAGCACAGGCTGCCAGCACAAGAGCTGCTGCCGCAAAAATAAAAATCTTCTTAATCATATGTCTGTAAATTTAATCATTCTGTCGTTCACCTTTCACATCTATATAGAACCGCTCACCATCCAATGCTACCTCTGCTCTACCATTCTTGAAATTTCCGGCCTCATCATAGATAATAGGAATGACAACATTACCTTTCCTATCAAGATAACCCCATTTACCATACAGTTTAACTCTGACCAGATCTTCACAGAAATAATATTCAGCATCCTCATAAGCTATGGGAATGACCACATCACCGTTACTTCTAACAAAGCCACGTCTGTCACCAAATTTGACCTGCGCCAGACCCTTGTTCGTTTTATAGAGGAAGCCTACATTATCATACATTATCGGAATCATCTCCTTACCCTCCTTGTTTATCGTTCCGTATTTGCCATCCTTCATGACATACGCGACATCGTCGATAAACTCTGCAGGTCTATCATAGATAAGAGGTATGACTACGTTTCCACGACGGTCTATATAACCATACTTCATATCACCTTTTTCACCGATGCCGACACATGCAAGACCTTCGTTGAAATCCCATGCAAAGTCATACATATATGGAATCACTACACGATGCAGACGGTCCTCGAACCCCCACTTGCCGTCTTTCAATTCACACGAACGTCCTTCATGAAACGAATAGCTAAGATTCCACCACGAGTCAAAGACAATATTAGCAGGAATCAAAACAAAGATTACAGCGACAATCCAATGCCAGATTCGTGGTGTCCCTTCATCTTCTTGTGGATCCTTGTCCCTATGACTTGCATGCATAACATTACTAATTATCATCTTAATGGCAACAGGAACATATACCAACGAGGTTACCGACATAAATACCACCAATTCCATACGCCACCACGTATCAAAATCTTCATAAAGTCCTTTCTCGTCTGGTTCACCAGTTCTAATGTACCAGATTGCACTACCTAGAATAAGAGCAATATTGACCACAGTAAATGCTACGGACAAGAAGGTATTCCTACCTGAAAGAGTACCCATGAAACGCTTTTCCTTTCGGACAGCCTTAAAGTACTGTGCCCAAGGCATAAAGAGTAAAGCATACCACACACTGGTTAACAAAAATATAATCAATCCACTCCTCCCGATAGCGTTCCACGAGAAAGGAAGTCTTTCATAATAATGGTTGCCATGAGGCATCTCGTCGCATCCCAAAGTGTACATTACTGCTGAGCAGCCAAAAACAAAAAGTAATGCAATTATAGCAGTACCTACATAACTTATAATTTTATATTTCATATCAGGTTCTTTTTTTGTGCCAGTATCATATAGTTCCCATCCCCACGATAGTACAGTATCGGCAGGAGGTGCTCGGGGATATGTTCGTGCACCATGCAGTAGTTATAATTGTGACGGATACCGGCAATCGCCTTCAGTTTCTCGTCGTCAATGGGCTGACTGGTGAAGACATAATTCTGATAAGTCCTGTCATCACCGATATCATACGAGTCAAAGATCGGATAAGTGGCATAGAACTCTGACACATATAATGCTGAGTCGCTCTTCTTCGGAGTACAACCGCTGATACTTACACCAGAATGACCGATGCGAGCATAAGCAGACCTGTGAGCGATCACATCCTCAAGGCCGTTAAATTGATGTCCAAGAACTGTTATAGTATCCTTGATACCATAGCATTGGATGTCATACGCCGCCAGCTCCTTACCCTCCTTGTCATACCATTCCACAATACGCTTCATCACCCTCTCATCATCCTTCAGTTCCGGAACATCGCTGACGATTCTTTTCAGAAGGGTCTCTATCCCATGCTCCCTCAGGTAGTCCCGATAACAGACATTATACATGAGCAGTTCAGTGATACTGTATTCCAGTCCTCCGCCCTCCCTCTTTAAGTACCGTACGGCATCCCTCAGGGAGGCGAACTCAGCATTGCGGTAGCCAGGATAGCATATCTTCTTTTGCTTGGCGAGCTTCGGCAATTCTTCTTCAGTGCTCTTGCCGAATAATTTTTCAAAGACGTTCATAATAATGTATCTGAGATTATTTCCTACTTAGGGCATCTGCTGCCCACCTGAGATACTGGGCAGCCTTTTCATCAGCCTGTTCTGCATAACGCAGCTGGGTCTTATATCTGTCGAGCTCGTCATCTGCGTATCTGGAATATGTCCGAGCCCTATCTATATCTCCCTTTTTTGTGTAATATGCAGCATTCCGCTGATGACCTTCCGCCTTGCCCAGACGGTACTCCGCCTCCCGTCTGTAGCCATCAGCCTTCTGCTGCCAGTATTCTGCCTGACGTGTATAGCTCTCTGCCTTTTTCCTGTAGTAGTCATCCTGCGACGATGCCGAGAAGGCTGTTAACATCAGAAGTAGACAAGTAAAGAAGTGTCTCATATCATTATCTCTTTATTATTATTGAATACGACAGTCCGGATTTCTATCACCCGACTTACCACCATCGTCCCATATCCTTGCTGTCCCTGCGTCCTGTCGGCAGCTGATCAGTGATTTCTGCTACACAGCCGTCATTGAATCTGCTGTAGCGATATGGAATAAGCAGATATCTGTCTCCACTAGGTGAGTGCAGCTTATAGGCAAGTTCTCCACACGGCACTACTTCTGTGAACTGCTCCTCTGACAACAGTTCCTGTCTCACTATGTCATAAATCAACCAACGTCCATTCTTTTTGACCTTGCAATATGGTTTGGAAGGTATGAGATGCTCAATCCAGTCATACTCGGCTGGAAGAATCAGTCCGTAACGGTCTCTGATGCCGTAACCGTCCTTTCCCTTGACCATCATCAGGCCGTTCGGAGAGTATCTATAATCATCATAATGCATGACTCTTCCTGCTTCCAGAACAGAATATGGATTATAGCCGATGCTGAGGATAGGGAGGATTATAGCTGACATCACATAAACTGCAGTAGCCGTCCAGTATTTCCTCGTCGATATCGCAAAACGCATCATGACGACAGCTGTCAGTGCAAGAGACAGCAGAAGAAGAACGATTCTATACATATTTATCTCATACTGGCCCAATATGAACAGGACAGATGCAGATATTATCATCAGCACATCACAGTACAGGATATCCTTGTCCGCTACTTTACAGACCATAGTATAGAACGCAGCTGGGAATGCCATCACCATGATAACTGATGCCAGACTATAGTCCAGTGCACAGATACAGGCAACTTCAAGAAGCAACAAGAATATAAGAAAAGTCCTTTCGCCATGCGTTATCAGTCCTTCAAGTTTTCCCCCATTGAAGATTACCGGGATAAACATCAATATGGCTATGTGCAAGTATCGGAAGTCAGTGACTACAAAAGTCTCGACAAGAAAGGTTCCCACAAGAAACGCATACAGACCAATCCGCTTCCTTACACTGAATGAGCTGGGTACTATTTCTTTTCTGAAGCAACGGTATACGTATATTCCTGAAGGCAACAGGATAAGCCATACCGATACTATAATGCCAATAAGAGCAGTATATTCTGACATTGCATACGAGACCTCATGTATGTTATCCGCTGTGATTACGGATTCCCCGAAAAGCTGCGGAATCAATTGCAGCATGAGCAGCAATGGCTGGACGAAAAGCGCAAAACCTGACATGGCCCGTCCCAGCAAGGACCCAAGTGTCAGAAGGGACAACATTATAATCGGAGCCAGAGCCATCCTGCTTCTACGGTAAGTCAGAAAGCTCAGCCAGATTCGAAGCAGGGGTGCCGCCCATACGGCCGGGCGGCACCAAACAGTGCCAATGGAATTGTGCATTATAAATACAAGCCAGATGCAGCAGATGAACAGGTCTGCAATCAACATCGATTTTGAAAATCTAGAGTGTTCCATAATATGTTTAATTTATTGTTTGCGAAGAATATGGCGACCCGGTTCCTGCAGGGCATATCTGTTCACAAAGAGCATGACTAAAGGAGAAATCTGTCATCGCAAAAAAACTTTTTTCTGGTTGATAGATAGCGGGAGCGGGTTGACTCTCTGCTTTATGTAAACCAAACTGGCAAAAGAATGATACGTTATCATGCAGACGGTGTCGGAATGCCGAAACTGACAAGACTCATCAACAGACAATGGATCAAGATGGTATGCGAGAAGTATGGTCGTAGACCTGGGGATATCTCCTACATATTTGTGGACGACGAGACAATCACCAGTCTCAACCAGAAGTTTCTCAAGAGGGACGGACCGACCGACATTATTACATTTGATTATTGTGATGGTAATGTTATAAGTGGAGATATATTCATTTCCCTTGATACCGTCCGGAGCAATGCAGCTCGTTTCAGTCAGACAATGGCTCAGGAAATAGACCGCGTGATGATTCATGGGATACTTCATCTGTGCGGTATCAATGACCTTACCAGCGAAGAGCAGAAGCAGATGACGAAAGCAGAGGATAAAGCCCTGATAATGAAAAGCGCCATATATGCCGCAAAGACATTAATCAGGACATACAAAGAGGAGGCTCAGAAGTATTATGACAGATATCACATCCAAAAGAATCAATCAAATGAAGCCAAACAGTAACATAGTAAAAAGCATCATCTCATTAATCTGCCTGACAGCATCATTCGCATGTAGTCACGAGATAAAGGCATCTGGTGCCAGCAGAGAATCAGCCCCTGACAAGGATACCATAATGGTCATAAAAGAAAAGATGCTCGACATTGCCGATACCTCATATTTCTTCTGGTTCAGCAGTGATGCCGAGCTGGAAGCAGCAGACCCGCACGCCTACTGGCTGATGAACAGGATGATGCAGACCATACAAAACGTGCATACGGCAGAAGACGGAATAGCCTGGGTGCTTGCTCTCAATGAAAATGTCCTGGAGTACAGCAGAAGGATAGACCGCCGGATCTATGAACGGCAAGCCGAGGATGCGGCTACTGTGGCAATTGAATACCTCATTGATATCTATGCGGGCGGCAATCAACCGGAGCTGAACTGCTATGCCTATGTGACATCAATTCTCGAGACATATAAAGTCATCAATGAGTATATCCGCACGATATCTGTACATATGGATGAGCCGCAACTTACCGCCCTGCTTTATAATGAATATCAGGAATGGTTCAACATAAACAATGCAGCCAGCGGAATCATGTCATTCCACACTTATGCTGCTGCCGGCTATTCAGCCATGCAGATGGAAATCAACCTGACATTCGCCTACTGGTCCGAACAGAGACATAAAGAACTCCTAGTAGAGAAGGATAAGTTCTGGAAATATTTTTGGGAGCCGTTCAAGGCTGACTGCGGGAATGTTTCGCAGAAAAGATTCCTGAAGCTGATAAGGTATTTCAATTCTCTTACCATCGACACCGTTGTAAAGGCTAACGCCAAGGACTGGGGCCTCAAGAAATCAGAATATGCATACGACAGACTTGACGGGTGCTATGACTTCGAGCAGATCAGTGAGATGGCTGACCTATATGAAAAGGCTTACTGTAACTGGCGGGCCGTCCGCGAGGAGATTGCACAATATCTTCCCAAGGAACGAGGAAGATACTATCGAGAAGCAACAAAACAGATGAATGCAAGACTATATGCAGATCTGTTGGAACTCAAGGAAATCAAATATTAACAACTTAAAACACTATTATCATGAAGACACGAATTTTCAACCTCATCATTCTGGATGAGAGCGGCTCCATGCAGAGCATCAAACAGGCTGCCATCAACGGCATGAACGAAACAGTCCAGAGCATCTGCGACGCACAGAAGAAGCACGAAGACCAGGAACATGTGGTAACACTGGTTACATTCAACAGCAGCAAGATAGAGAGTATCTACAACTGCGTCCCAGCAGCCGAAGTGAGGGAACTCACAGATACAGACTACATGCCATCCTGCTGCACTCCCCTTTATGACGCCATGGGCTGTGCCCTGAACGAGCTTCGTCCTAAGGTCGGTTCGGAAGACAAGGTACTTGTGACCATCATCACCGACGGCGAAGAAAACTCATCATCGGAGTACGACGGCAAAGCTATCAAGGCACTGGTAGAAGAGCTCAAGGGCAAGGGTTGGGTATTCGCCTATATCGGAGCCAATCAGGATGTAGAAAAGGTAGCAGCGACAATCTCTGTCACCAATGTGATGAACTTCCAGGCAACGGACCACGGAACGAGAGGCATGCTTGCATCACTCAGAAGAAGCAGGGACAGGATGTTCAGCAGAATCTCCGAAGGGGCGTTCAATGCTGAATGCGAGAACTCGGACTTCTTCTCGGAGGACAGCAAATAGCCACCCTCCCTCATGCAAAATCTTAATATCACCTAAAGCAGATCACACATGAATACTACAATGAAAAAAGCACTCAATATCATCAAGAAGATCTTTCTGACACTGCTTGCGCTCTTTATCATCAGCTGTATGGTCGTCGGGATCATGCTCCTGGTAGTCGATTATCAGAACGAGCAAGACCACTACATATCAGAAAGGTTGTCCGAGGATGTTGTTGTCCACTGCTTCCCTTACGATGGCCGCATGTTTGGAATATATAATGAGGTAAACGGCAAATACACCATCAAGAGGCTTGACTGGGTTACTAATGTAAACCCTGCGGACTCATTCTCCGTATTCAGCAGGAATGACAAACGAGGATATATCAACATTCATGATGGACGGGTCATCATCCCTGAGCAGTACGAAAAGGCGTGGGTCTTCTCAGACGGGCTGGCAGCGGTCATGAAGGACGGGAAGATAGGATTCATCAATCCAAGGAACGAGACTGTACTGCCGTTCACCTACGACTACGCTGAAGGTGTGAACTACCTGTTCTGCGACGGCTACAGCACGATGAGCGACAGCAGGAAGGCCTGCGGACTCATCGACAGAAACGGTGGCTGGGCACTGGAACCGCAGTTCGACTGCATCTGGGCACCGGATGACAACAGCCTGAGGCTTGTATCCGACAATGGGAAATTCGGACTCATGAACACTTCGTTCACTTTTGACTTCCCTATCGTATATGACTGGATCATCACTCTCGATGACGGTAACTACCATATGATCAAAGACGGAATCAAGAAGAAGGTCTCGCCTGACGGATCAATAATCCAAGACTTTGTCGTAGACCATACATGGGAATTGAAATACCCTGTAGGTATTGAAGCATACGTGGGTGAGGACCGATGGGGAGATCCGGACAGGAAGGAGGAGGTATCCAATGCCATGTCTGACTACCTTGGATACAGAATCGACTACGGAGAGAACTATGCCTTCGGCGTTGTACATGCAAAGACCGGTCAGGTGATCGTGCCTGCACTGTATGATGAGGTGGAGATGGTATCCGACAAGCTCTTCAAGGCGGAGGACTTTAACGACAGGACTTATGTCCTTATCGACCTTGAGGGCAGGATTATTCAGGAAAGAAGGAGATAAAGAATTGTCCAAGGGACTTCACGAACCCTGGAACCGTATCCGCGGCTGACACGCTCTTGCTGTTTCGTGAGCACTTGAGGCAGTAGTCTTCCGACCGGACCGTAAGCCGGCAGATCAGCTTTCTTTCTGGTGATATTAGTACATAAGAAAGCAGCGGAGGGAATGGACGCATTCTCTCCGCTTTGTATTTCATAATAGCCCCAACTCAGGACTCAAATCAGACGCAGATCGTCTATCATTGTTCCCAACTCCGACTTTTCAATGACTTTGTTTAGGAACCCCGTGATACTAGGCAAGACGTGGTACTCGTACATATACCGGTCTGTTGCAGAGATCTGTCCCGCAATCTGAGGCTCTTCACCTTGATTTCCAAAAATCTTGTCAAACAGTTTCATTTTCATGTCTTAAAATATATTTTTTATTCCTAGTATACCATTCTTTATTCCAGACGCCACTACTGCAGGCATCCGCATCATCGCTTTTCTGCGTACCTCCTTACGTATGGAGGTCTTGTTTTGATTGAACTCAATACTTCCCACTTCGAGATAACGCAGTGCAGTCATACCGACACGCATAGTCACCAGAGCATTCAACACTCCGTTCGTCATCGACTTGAGCAGCACGCCTGTTGCATTGATTCCGGACATACCGAGAAGCTCTCCCAGGTTAATGTCATCAAGCGCCTCGTCGGCAGAAGCGATCAAGACCGAAGATGACGCTACAGACCAATAAAGCCTCAGGATCTGCCCGAAAGAAGGACGCTTACCACGTAAGTCGACCAGCCTGTTTATCAGAGAGATATTCATACTTAAGCAGGTGAAGACATCCAGAGCTCCATTCTGGGATACCGTTGTCAGGACAAACACGTTCTGGGCTGTTTTCTTTACCATCACATCTGCAGAATCCTTATCCTCCTGAGCCATGAGTTCCCCGGAAGGTTCCAGTTCAGGTGTGAAGACTATCTTCACCGTCGGCCATACGATGAAAGCAGCTGTCAATGCCAGCATTACACCATAGAAAGCATAGCCAAGCCACGGACTCAATTCAGACATCTTGTCAGCTACAGTAATGATGTTACCGATGACGCATATCACTGCCAGAGTAACGAGCGACATAAGGATAATGATTTTTGAAGATTTATTCATAACTTATAACTTGTCTATTTTTCTGAAACATATTCGATTACTCACAGATGATCAGTTTGAAGTAAATATCCTGTGAAGGCAATTGTCATCTGGAGAGAGATGAGCAATCTCAACCCGGTGTACATCTGCAAATTCCGTCGCAAAAAGTGCTGTCATATCATCCGTCAGAGACCGATCAATCTTATAAAACTCCCATCCCGGATACCTATGGTTTAGGTTCTCGTCATGATATCTGACACATCCCTTGATGATCTGGGTTTCCGAAAGGACAGTCTTACAGGCATACCGGTATCCTATCACCGGCGATTCTTCCACAAAGGAGCACAGATTTATTAGATAGCCATTTGAGCATCCCATATAATAACCAGCTGATGAATAGGCATCCACCTGACTTGCAGGAAACATAGCACACGTCGGAAGACTCAAATATTCAGCTGACAATGGTCTTTGTACATTCTCCATCTCCAGTTCCTGCTCCGGAGTAAAGGTGCCGTCATCGAGAAATTTTCTCATGAGGTGGTATCCTACCAACGATTTCATTCTCCAGTCTGGATCACTCTCAAGCAGATGCATGAGGTCAAAGACCAGTACAGGATTGTCACAATAGTCAGCTCTGATGTAAGCTTTCTCATTCTTCTGTTCCAATGTCATCATATTCATATCTCTTATTTATATTTCACACAATCTGCCAGCTGCCGTGAGTACTGGAAGCCTTCATCAGCATCGTTAAGCGAGCCGGAACAATCTGCCGGCGAAGGTATGGGAAGTCCCCAGTGATCCTCCGGTATCAATGAGGTACAGCCATGTGTCCTGCCGCCGCAAATCGGGCATACCGACACCTCCTCATGCGTAACGAAAACACAATCCGTGTCTGTACATATCCTATAGTCCAGACACGATCTACAGACCGTTCTCTTCTCAATCTTCTGCTTTCCACAGGCAGGACAGATGACATCAGTCTTACTGCAAATATTACCACAATCCGAGCATATGTACTCGGTCATATAGAAATAATTAATATCCAATTTTTCATCCATATCGTCATAGAGTTACATCTATAATGAGTAACCTTTCTGTCATATCTGTCACCAACGTCTTTAAAGTCGTTCCTCCCGGTATAACCGAGAGGAGCGACTCCGCGCCATCAGGGGGTGCCTCCTATGAAGCATGGCACGTCAGAGACCTTTCATCTCCATATCGAATTTCATCTTGGCTCCATACAGTCCTCGCACAGTATGCTCCACTATTTCGCTGAGGTCCGCATCCGCAGGAAGCCTGAGCTCATATCCTATCCAGACATGGCCGTCGTTATTTACAAGCTTGACTGATTTCATCGTGTTGTTGCATTCGTTGATTGCCTTCAAGACTTCATACTCACTATCCTCTGTTACCTCATACACATAAGGCAGATACATAGCATAGTAATCTTCGTCGTCTTCATCCGTCAGATACAGGTATGACAACATCTGATACTTGAACAGTATGTTGCCTTCATGTTCCTCAGGCATCAGTCCCAGCTTCTTTAGTTCAAGAAGCACCTTTTCATTAGTCTTCATGTTCATATTCTCGTTGTATGTTAATATCCAGTTACAAATCCGATCCTCCTGCGTTCGGCAGTCTTTGGCTTCGATTCCATCTGCTGACGGACTGCCTCATAGGACTCCTTGTCTGACTCCGACACCGACTTTCTTATCATAGGGATCCTTTCTTCAAGGAGTTCCTGGCTCACGGGCACATCTTTCTTCGCCGCAGCGAGGGCTGTCTTGTTTACTATCAGCTCAATGTCACTGGCCACGTATCCTTCTGTCAGACCAGCCAAGGCTTCAAGGTCAATATCCTCAGCCTGCGGGCGACCTGAAAGATGGATTCTGAACAGTTCCTTTCTGGCCTCAGCATCCGGCATCGGTATATATATCAGATGATCCATTCGACCGCTTCTAAGTATAGCAGGGTCAATCATATTCGGTCTGTTGGTGGTACCTATCACGAATATTCCTCTGTCGGAACAGTTATTCAGCTGGGAGAGAAACTCATTGACTTCCCCTGACACACCTTCACTGGTAAGTCGAGACCTGTCCGGAACCATTCCATCAAGTTCATCGAAGCACAGAACAGTTGGCGCCTTCTCCTCTGCCTTGTCGAAGAGTTCCCTGATCTTCCCCTGAGTACCATGGATGTAGATGCTTCCAAGATCCGAAGCCTTGACCATGACAAAATTCAGTTTTGACTCCTGAGCGAACTTCTCTGCCACGTACGTCTTACCGCATCCTGGAGGCCCGTAGAAGAGCATTCCGTTAGGAGCCTTGAGTCTGTACTGTCTCGCCTTCTCTGGATTCTTCAACACATACATGACCTCATCAGACAGAATGGTCTTCACATTCTCAAGGCCGGCAACATCTGCAAAGCCATTCCCTGATTTTGGCACCTCATCAGCTTCAACTGATGACTCTGCACCGATAACCGTCTCGATCAGTGGGACATCTCCATACTTTTCTAGAAACTTTTCTGTAAGTTCGGCATCCCATAGACCACCCGCTTTCGAGTGATCCGCTGACAAAACCTCCAGCACCTCTTCCACCGAGCCATAACGATCTTCATAGTCCTGAGCCAACATCCTTGTCAGAATTGATTTCTGACGCTCATCAAGCTGTCTCATGGCATTCCCTCCGCATATTTCATCCACTGGGGTCCTCCTGACCTCACGCAATTCACTTACAGATGAAACCTCCATTCCCGGAGTCTTCCATGGCTCTACTCCAAATACAAGACGGTAGAGGAGCGCCCCTGCCGAGAAGATATCTGTCTTGGCATTGAAGCGCCGTCTGAATGTCTCCGGAGCCATATACCAAGGATTCAGATCCTTAGTTACGAAATTGATACGGCCACGCGTCTCCGGAGAAAGATGTGACAATCCTATGAGGGTAGCCTTGTCATCGTCAAGAATCACGTTGTCTGGATTCACATCATTGTGGTATACCCCATTACGATGAAGCACATAGAGTGCACGAAGTACCTGCATGACGATTGGCACTGCTTCCTCCCATGTGTATGTGACTCCATTGTCAAGCAGCTCGGACAGCTTTACACCTTCGACGGACTCCCTTATCATGAACTGATAGTCAATGCTGTTCACATTGATCACTCCATGCTCCATGACAGAAGGCATAGCTCTAGTCTGGGACATGAGTTCACATACTTCGTGCGAGAATTCGAGTGACGAACAGCCGTCAACCATGAGCTTCATGATAGCATCGTTGCCTTCTGCGTCTGTCACCATATAGCTTTCGGCATTGTTAAGTCCATATGTCTTGAGGTATTTCACCACAGTGAAGTTTCCAACTTCATGTCCTATGTTCAAAGTAGCGTTCATTTCCATTTAGTTTAGCCAGTCATAAAAAAAGGAGAAGTTCTTTCAGGATTTCTATCTTCTCGCCCAACGATATCTTGTAGTTTCTAATGCTCCGCCATACCAGTACTTCTTCATTGAGATATAGAATGAAGATTCTTGCATTTATATCATATATTTCGACAAAAGATGTAATTTTGCAGGCTCAATTCAATAATAAAGGATATGACAAAGGCAGAATTAGTAAAAGAGGTGTCAAAGAGCACCGGTATAGAAAACGCTACCGTTAGTGCAATTGTAGAAGGATTCATGACTACTGTAAAGGACGCACTTGCAAAAGAGGAGAACGTGTATCTCAGAGGCTTCGGCACATTTGCAGTAAAGACCAGAGCACAGAAGGCCGCTAGAAACATCAAGGCTAACACTACCGTCATCATACCAGAAACAAAGGTTCCGACCTTCAAGCCTTGCCCTGACTTCAAGAACCAGGTGAAGTAAGATGGGACTCGGCAAATGGATAGCAGGTGCACTCGGATGGGCCATGTTCGGACCTATCGGTGGCATCCTGGGATATTACTTCACTTCAAGACTGGAGAGACTCGCCGAATCGGCAGTAGTCTATACGGAGGAGCAGTCCTGGAGCCAGGGACAGAGGAACAGTTTCCTCATGAGCCTCCTGGTATTGTCTGCATCAGTCATCAAGGCGGACGGAAAGACGACTTCCCAGGAGAAGGCGACACTCAGGGAATTCTTCTCAAGAAACTTCGGAGCACAGGCTGCCAATGAGGTAGATGAGATTCTTGAAGAACTTCTCCAGAAGGACTACAATCTCTATGAGGTATGCAGTCAGATCCGCTCATATATGGACTACTCGCAGCGTCTTCAGCTTTATCACTACCTCGTGGCTCTCGGCGCAAGCGATGGACTTCATCAGAGAGAAGTTGACATCCTTGAGACCATTGCCACATATATAGGACTCTCAAAGAGCGAAGTGGACTCCATCTTCGCACAGTTCCGTCCAAGCAACGACAGCAACTATAAGATTCTTGAAATCACTCCTGATGCAACGGATGAGGAGGTGAAGAAGGCTTACCGTAAGATGGCTGTCAAGTACCACCCAGATAAGGTGGCAACTCTTGGAGAGGATGTCCAAAAGGCAGCCGAGGAGAAGTTCAAGGCGATATCTCAGGCATACGATGCCATCTGCAAGGAAAGAGGGATTTAACTATCCTCACACATACAAAGTAAATCGTCAAGGAGTGGCAGGAGTATCCCGCTGCTCCTTTCTCTTTTAAACCTTTCAGCCGAACATGCGTCTAAATAAGTGAGTACTCAAGAAAGACTATTGTTGAACCCATTAAACTGAAAGGCTATGAAGAGAAGAATTCTAATGGTATCAGCTATGATACTCCTACTCGGTTCACAGGTGCAGATGCATGCTCAGAAGAAAGGTGGACCGGATCACAAGAGACCTGGAATAGAGATGCGTGATGACAGGAAGCCAGGCGGACCTATGGATGCTATCAGTCAGGGTGACATTATGAGACTTCAAGACTTCTACTGGAAGAAGTATCGTGTGAAGCTCTCAAAGAAGGAAGCGGAGAGGATTCTTATCGCAGACGGAAGGGACAGAGGTCCACGTGACTTCGCTCACAATCCCCCACCTCCTAAGGGCAAGAAGCCATCTCCTCCGAGAGGTCCTCAGAAACCTCCGAGAAGGTAGATAACACATAAAAGTCAGCCAAAATCGAGGCATTTTGCTCATTTTGGCTGACTTTTTCTATCAATATCTTCAATTAATCTACTGCTGCAAAGCTTGCAAAAGCTGTGCAAACTGATCAGGACAGGATGTCATCTTGTTACCGCAGGTGATTCCAGAAAGTCTCTGCTGAACGTCTGCAATCTTATGACCTTTTGCAAGAGCTGCGATGCCTTTCAGGTTGCCGTTGCATCCGCCATAGAAGGTTACCTCAAGAATCTCATCTCCGAAGAGCTTGAGCTCGATTGCCTGCGAGCATACTCCCTCAGGCTGAGCCACGACAGTCCTTACTCCGCAGCTGAATGTATCTTTTATTATCTTCATATCAGTCCATTTCTCAAAATATTGCAAGATGCGTGTAGTTCTATTGAGATGCAGTCATTGAATAATGAGCGTCATCATAATCGGCCACGAGATTAGACAAGCGAACAAGTTCAACAGCATGGACATCATCTTCTGGAGTATCCTCTGTCACAAGCTGGAGCAGTTCTTCAATTCTAGTCATCATATCTTGATATTGCTTTTCAGTCTCTATTCGTGTCATACTCGGAGTGTTTTCATTTGTTATTAATATACAACCTTCGTCACGTACACAGCCATGCATTAATATCTGTAATATTCCAACCAGTCTTCTAACTCTTTTACCAAGGTATAGACCAACGTATTAGGATTAGAATCAATAGGTTCATGTTCCGCTTTTAAATGGAATGAACATAGTTCCTCGGCCCTTCTCACAGCAGCATCTCTATCTCCGTATTCAAGAACAAGATCGACCACTCTTTTATCACCATGGTCATACTCAAAATCATCACCACAAATACGTTTAAGAGCAGTTCCCAATCTGTTGTAAATCTCAGTTCTCGGGATAGCATTTTCCTTCTCCACATCTTCCAAATGCAATAGTAGCCACAACTCGAAACACTCATTGCTGTAAGCAATCTTCACATTTTCTGTCTCTCCTAGCTCAAATGCCCCTATGAAGTTGAGCCTATTGCCCTCCGTCTTGTCCAAATCATCCTTATCAAAGACAGCCCATGTTTGGTCAATTGTAGTCCTATTGGCTTCACTTGCAAGTATTTCTCTTTCCTCGACCGCACGCTTCACGACTCCTAAAGAGTTCCTTCCAGTGCCAATAGGTCTCAAAAAGAGTGTTTCCTTTGGCCATATCTCCTCGAACAACTGTCTGTATTTTTCAAAGTAGTACGGCTCTGTATTCTCGTCTTCACAAGCAATCAGGATATGATATGTATACTTTCGGCTTCTAGCTGGCCTCTCTATAACATCCCTTGCTTGTTTCTCGTTTAGTTTTCCTTTTCTTGCCATATACTTCGGATGTATTGATTAAACTCACCAAGTGTAGGAATAGCTCCGTAACGCCCCTCTATGTATCGCTTTTCTTTATCTACATCAGGACGTTCTGATTCTGATATAGTCTGACCGTTTCTTTCGCCATAGTACTTGAAATCAGAAAGCGAGAACAGCTCTGTACTTTCCCATTTGTTCTTTTCAGCGAAATAGATTTGGTCACGGCGTAATTTAGCATAGCTCAAAAGATTAGTATCATGGGTAGCAAAGATAATCTGTGCCTTATGAGGGTTAGTCTTTGAATCCAGGAATATCTCAATGGTACTGAGTGTCATGATAGGGTGCAGGAATGCCTCAATCTCATCTACGACCAAGATACCGCCATTGACAAGAGCCCACAAGATTGGGCCACTTAAATGCATTGCCTTCTGCGAGCCAGAAGACTCCCTCTCATCCCAATCCCATGCCTGAGTTCTATCTGTCGGATTTGAATGCATGTCATATATCGTATGATGAGCCAACACCTTTGCCGGAACGACTCCACCACGGTTGGCCATTCGCAACAGATAGCCTCTCTTAGTTCTCTCATCAAGCTGCTCAAGATCCACTGTCTCAACCTCTATGTTCTGAATGTCCAAACATACCGACTTGAGATAGTCTTTGATTTTTTCCGTATAATCCTGATTAAGAAGCAAGGCAGCTGTCTGACCTTCAAGGAGATGAGTATGCTGACCGTTGATTGTATTAAGTTTTGATAACCATTCCAAAATGGTCTTGGCTTCTTGGACATTCAGCATATCACACATAGAAAGGAAGAGAGTATTATCTCGTGTCGTCTCTATCGCCAGGTCAATGATTCTTGCCGAAGACTTAAACCCTGAACTCACATCAATCACGTCATCCACTCTTTCAAAAAGTTTGGTCTCACGTCCGGTAATCTTTCTAAATAGCCATTCCTTGCTAATCTTATCTTGATTGTATGAAAATCCATACCTATAACGTGAGTTGTCTGTGACGAATAAGATTTCAAAAGATGTATCCATTCCCTCAAAGCCATCCCTTAGCAGAAATGGATCGTATGGAAGTTTAGAGGTCGAGGATGCTCGCGCAGAACGCAATATAATCGTACGCATGATATCCATACCACGCAACAGATTGGACTTACCGCTACCATTTGCGCCATAGATTGCAATGGCATTCAAAGAAGCGTGTTTACTATCTGAGAGGATATTCTCAGGATACTCTTTTTGACCATTAGTAGGCACTAAGCTGAGCACTTGCTCCTCTCCTATAGACCTGAAGTTCGTTACTCGAAATTCCAACAACATACCCGTTTTCGTAAGATTTTTGCAAAAATAACACATTTCGCCGTCATATACAAACTTTAAACCATTATTCTCGCTATTTTAACTGACTGTATGAAAAAACAGATGAAAGAATCTTTTCTGACTGATTTTCTAAGCGTATTCTATTCCACTATAAATTCTAGTGATTCCCATATTGAACTATATCCATGATTTAACAAGAGAGCTCTTCAGTCATTTGCGTGAGGTTTTCTTTTCATCTCAAACCAGACATCGCTTTAAAAATTTCATCACGCACTCGACGAAACTCTTCCAAGACCTCACCTTCGGGTCCTGTGAATGCATCCGGATCATCAAAACCGATATGAAGCCTATTCACAACCTTACCTATGAACGTCGGACAGTTCTCTTTCGCTCCGCCACAGACAGTAATCACGTAGTCCCAACTCTGCTCAAGATACTGAGAGACGTTCTTCGGATAATGGTCACTGATATCTATTCCTATCTCAGCCATAACCTTTATGGCAAGAGGATGCACCTCGGACGCAGGTTTCACTCCCGCAGAGCAGACTTCCGCATCTGGATGGAGATGCTGAAGGATTCCGTGAGCCATCTGGCTGCGGCACCTATTGCCGGTACATAATACAAGGTATCTCATACTTTACTTATTCGAAGGGTGAAACGGACATCGCTTGCCGATGCACTGACTGTTGGATGACATATGTCTGCAGACGACTTCCGGTTTCAGCATCTTGACACCAGTGATTTCTTCCGAATAGTCAATTGCTGTGAGAATGGACATATAGGAGTTGCGCTTGCAGCATCTTGGTCCGCCGATTTCCCCGAGCCGTGCCAATGAACGGGATGTCATGAGGTTCGAATGTCCCCATGTCTCATTCATCAGAGGAGTGGAACCTGTGATGATGGAGATGAACATACCGGTACTTATGGCTGCTCCACACGCACCCCAAAATCCGCATGCTCCTCCGGGGACCTTTGCTCCCCGGCTTATCATCTCGTTTAGAGCCTTTGGCAGATCAATCTCTCCACCGGCATTATGATATGCAGTTAGAAGAGCAGAACCTACCATGATATGATGCTCCGGTCCATGCATATGACAGAACGGCATATCCATCATCTTCCCGATGATTTCTATAGGGTCGCATGAGGTCTCGTTCAGGCATAGGCCGAGAATGGAATCCACTCCTTTTGTATGACATTCGTTGCAGACATAATGGCCACTGACACATTTTGTCTTACTGAGCTCACGCTTATGACATATACTGCATTCCATCAACACATTCTCCTGAAGGTACTCAAGTGGTGCTTTGCAGATAAGACATTCTTCCTTCATATCATCAAAATTTCGTTTCTACAAAATTACATCTTTATCTGAGAAATCTTACAAAATCACTCCACCAACTCAAACTCATTAACCCACAAGTGCTCCTCGCCCTTCTCGTTATGCTCATCCACAAGAATCATTGCTTCTGAAACATCCTTGAAGTCAATGCCGAAGAAATCCGACAACTTCTGCAAAGCCTGCTCCTCTGTGCAATAGTAAACGTCGTCAGCTTCGATATCTATCAGGTACTCCTCAGGAAAGAAGTGGCTGTCATTCTTTTGATAGATAGCCATCCCCGGTTCCTCCAGACGAAAGGCGATGCTCAAGGACGGATATTTCTCAATTATCAGGTCTTCGACCTCATGGCATCTGTCCCAGGCCGACTCAGTTGTAAAGGTCAGCACATCATTATCAAGCATCAGATTATCCCATGAGCCTCGGCAGGATATCTTTTCGTATTCAATTCCAAAATCTTCCACAAGATTCCCAAGCCAGGTAGTCCCAAACCCATTAGGTTTCAGTGGTTCTTTCATCTCCTGCAATCTTTTCATTCTTTCATAGAGAGACCGAACCTCGTTCTCCTCTCCTGTTACTGCATATGAACAGCCTGCCCAATTTGGCATAACTTATTACCTTTTAATGTTTTACATATTTATCCATATTACAAGACTTCGCCTTGCGAGTCATAGGAACAGTCGCCATGACACCGTTTATCGGCACCCTCTGGCCATCCTTCCCTTCAAGTATCCAGCAACCCTCGGCCGAAGCTACCGTACAGTCCGTATAGGTTCTCAGCACTGCATTGAGCACCTTGGCACTCTTACGCGAGACCTTGAGCATCCCATTGACCCTCACGTCACCGCTGTCGAACCTCACCACCAAGGCAGGAACTCCATGAAGGGTGACTTTCACGCGGTCACCATCTACACTTACTTTCCTGCCGTTCATCTGCATCGCCACCTTCAGTCTGATGGCGGACAGCATCATCTCATCACTTCTTGTCATAATCAAACCTGTATTTATTTAACAACCCACTCCTCTATCCACATATTGAAATGGTAGTCCTCAAACTCTGTCGTACAGCGCATCTCCACCTTCGCCGAGGTAATCTCCCGTTCATCAAGCATCTCCGACCAGTCGCACTCGATCAGAAGTTTGCAGACTTGCTTTCCGAGCTCTTCCACAGCCTTGTCCTCACTGTCGAAGACCATGAAAATCCCGTGACCGTTGTCCGTTCCGCAGGACCAGTCCTCCATAACGACATATACCTTTATTTCAGTTCTGTCAGCCATACCTATCCATTTTATAGAACATAATCCTTGTCTATCTTCACAAACTTGTCCACCCGGAAGCATCTCCACTCCCCCTTCTCGATGTCGAAGTAAGGGAAGGTTCCGTTGAATGCTCTCTGAGGTCTATGACTTGTCGAGCCGGTATCGTATCTCCTGATGACATCCACGGCTCTAGTACCGTAGGCCTCTCTGGTCGTTCCGTCAGTCTTCTCAAACACGAAATGAACAACCTCCTCTGCGAGCATCTTCTTTAGTTCGAAAATCATATCCAAGGTCTGGGTAGCGGCTGTTGTTCCGGCACCGAAACGGGCATCAAGGTAGATACCGATACTCATTATCTCATTGTCCCCAGATGCAGCTACAATGGTCTTGATATTATTCTTTGTCGTATTCATGATTATTGAATTTTACGTTTAGAGTTATCTGATATAGCCTTCTTGACCATCTTGCCAAGGTCAACCGCGAGTCTCGACATATCGGTCAGGTTTACATTCCTATGATACATCAGCGACGGGTCATACTGAGGATCAATGCTCACTGCCACGATGGCAAAGCCCTGCTTTTCAACATCAACTACAGCCTGTCTGACCTGCTGCACCGACTCATTCGGAGCACCGTCGGATATCATGAAGAACAGGCAGTTCTCCTTCGTATGCTTCCTGACCCTTGAGGCAGCCTCGCGGATAGCCGTTCCGTCGTTGTTACCCCATCTTGAGTCAGTACTTCCAAGAGCGTATTTAGGGCTGAAGGATTTCTCTCTATAGACATACAGGGCAGTTCCTCCGTCTGTGCTGTGTCCGTAGATATACAGATCCACATTAGGAAGAGAGTCAAGAGCTTCATTCAGCAGGACTGCCGTATCTCTTGCTGCGGTTTCACCGTCTCCGTACATCGAGCCAGACTCGTCTATGAGAATACAGACAGAGATCCTGTCAGACTTGACATGCCCTTCCCTCATATAGACTGTCGGCACTCCTTGATAGGCTTCAGCTATCTTACCTGTATCGAGCATTCCGCTACGCATACCCTTATGGATGAGCTTATACTCCATTGACGAGCACTTGAGAGACTTGGAGATTGCTGGAATGTACTTCCTCACTCGTGATAGTGAGTCCATATACTTATCCTTATAAGGCTTCTCCTTGATAACTACACAGCCTTTCTGTGAACCTCGTTCGGCTCTGCCTTCGCAGATCTTGCCGACTAGATTCCTTTCAGCCTTGACTGTTTCTGACTGCGAGTCTGACGATATCGTTGACTTCTCCGGTTCATTTGTAAGATCCTTAAGTGCTTCTGCAATCTGGTCAAACACATCATTGATATCCTGCTCGACCTTCTTTGCAATCTGTCTTGCAGTCATCTTCTTTCCTGCTGACTGTCCTGTGCTTCTGCCTCCGGAGCCGTTCTGTGCCTGTGAACTATCACCAGACTCTTGACTATCTCCCTGTGGCTGTCCGTCACCGGAACCCTGCTGCTTCTGTCTCTGCTTCTCTTCATCCTTCATATAATCCTTGATGAGTTCGAAGATCTTTTCCGCTGTCTCTACGCACTGAGCAGTAGTGGTCGGATACGGAGTCAGAAGAGGACGGACTTGAAGCAGCGTGTCTGCAAACTCGTTCAGGTCATCCATATTGACGGTCTTAGGATACCTCACAAGTGATATGATGCAGTTGAGCAGTCTTGAGAAAGTACTCTGAGTCTGCTCCTGAGGTTTCTCTGCCATCTTCTGTACATACCTATCGAAGTAGTAGTACTTGGATGCCTTCAGGAAGTTTGCAAGGCCAGGCTTCTGTTCGCCAAGTTCCCTCTCTATCCTCTCGTCTTCAAGGATATTCTCAAGGAACATCACTACCCTGTTGGTAATACCTTTGTACGCACCGAAGTCAGTATAGAGCACATGGCATCCCTCGTGAATCGCAAGCCCAAGGAAGGTATCAATGCGGTTGCCTATAGGAAGTTCAGCATCATCAAAGACCTCGGTGGCAACCCACACTGTCTTTCCGTCGGTCCTGGATGCATCTGGAGATATCCTCACACGCACCTTCACAGGAGTGTCCATGATTTTGATCATATCTTCTGCAAGACGGTAGGAGTTCTTGATGAGATCCTCGTCCGATGCCGGAGACAACATATAGTCGGAGTATGGAGTACCTTCCGGTATCGAGCTTTCCCATCCGAGTCTGCCGGTCCTTCTGATCTTCACGAAGGTCGTCTGGTCTCTGTCAAGAAAGTCTGTCGTGAGCATCTGTATCTTCTGCTCCTGAGTCAGTTTCTGATGAATTCTTTTCATATCAGTATCCTCTATCGGGTTCAACTTCATTTGTGAAGCACCCGACAGGGACTCTGACGGCAACAGACAAGAAAATCCGTCCAAATACTACCACAGCGTGCGTGGAGATTTGAACGGATTAGTTCTACGAACAGTTCTTGAATGTGTCCGGAAGAGGAATCTACATTTGCGGAAACAAATGATTGAACCCGAGATAGACTTTGATTTTATTTGATGTTATATTATAATTTTACACCAATACATCAAGATTTATTTAATAGACCTACCAGATATTCAACAAAACCATTCCCCTCACACTCGTGAAGGAAATTTCATTATGATGCAAATGCTACATCCATATATATTCTTCCTAATTCGTGGATTCGGTCAAGGATCAGTTTCTCCCGTTCCTTTGAAGGCTTCTTGAAACCATTGATGTAGTTTCTCAGAAGAGAAGGATTCAAGCCTATACCCTTTGCAAACTCTGCCACATTGATTTCCGGATGTTCAAGGAAGAATCTCTGTAATGCAGACGGTTCAGCCTCTTCATATGTGAAACTATCGAAACTCACATCTTCATCCAGTTTGCTCCAGTGTATGCCTATAGTACTGATTTCATATTCCTGTCTCTGCTCATCAGTAGCGTGCAGAAGATTCTTGTACCACAAGAGCGACTGACGATAGGTCCTGCCATCGTCACCAAGTCCGTACAGCCATTCGCCGTCAAACCATATCTTCTCTATCTTATTCATCGTCTTCTTCGCTTTCAGTATCACCAAAGATTTCATACCACCTGTTTAGGATAATATCAGCATTCTCATGAATCGCCCTCTCAATACGCTTCAGATCGTTGGTCTTGATACCGTGTGTACTCTCAAGAGCAAAACCCTCGCCATCCCACACATATTTCGCATCTCCATTATGACCTCTTACATGCACATGTATAGGTTCGTGTTCATGAGAAAAGAACAGGAATACAAATCCGTATTGTCTAAATAACTCAGGCATAATCAATCACTTTTAATGTTACAGACACAAATATAGGAATTATTTTCGATTCCCTTATATTCATAATCACTTTGTGGAGAGATGATGACGTTATATTTTTACTATATTCGCGAAAATAAATCGGATTTATCATTCTACAATTATAGAGCAATTATCTTACTTATTTCACTAACCGCCACTATAATCTTACAAAAAACTACATCAAGGCATACATTTCTGCAAAGTAATTATTCACATCCGCTATCCGCTTCTTGTAATAGGGCTGGTTATCCCGGCACCACTCAGCCAGTTCCTGCTTGTTCCTGAAGGGAGGTCTCCAGCTTCGACCGCTCATGATCATCTCCACCTGAGGGGTCAACGCCTCGATGAAACTACCTACCGTCCATCCCTCCCATACATGCTTGTTCATGTTTATTGTTGTCATAGTCTTGATGTTTATAATATCGTGTTGTTATCTTAACGCTCCACTCTCTGGCTTCCCCAGCTGACATGGACCCTGCCATTATCGTCTGTCGAGCGTACCAGCAGACTGTCGATCACGGAAATCGAGATGTCGAACTCCTCGAATATCTCAGACTGGTCCCTGACCTCGCCTGTCTTGATGAACTCATTGAGACGCTCCTTGGTAAGCACCAATGCCATCAGATTCTGCTCTATGGAGTCTTCATAAGTCACATAATGAACATTCTTCATATCCTTGGAATCCAGACGTATGAAGCGGAAGTAGAACTGTTCCATCTTCGGGATATTCCACTGCAGAGACTCCAGGATCACGTCGTTGCAGGCCGGAATGTTCACCGAGCTGCTCAGGCTCTGCTGTGTGCATACCAGAATGCCGTCTGTTGTAGCATCAAACTCTGAAACTATGCTCTGACGTTTCCTGAAGGGGACATCACCCATTATGACATACACTGGTCTATGTGGAAAGTTTTCCCGGATATACCTCTCATACAGTTCGACCGCCGCGATTGTGGTACAGCCTACGGCCACCTTGCCGGGTATCCCGCTTATGAGCGACCTGATGTAGCGGGTCTTGCTCGGATATGGATCGCCATAGTATCCTGATATGAGATTCGGTACGGAACAGGCCCTGATGAGCAGCTTTATCTGACGCATCAGCCTCAGTCCGGCTTCCTTTCTGGAATCGCCTGTGCTGTTGTAATACAGTTCACATATACGGCAGAAATCCTCGACGATGACACGATAGACCTCATGCTCACCATCAGACGGACTTACTGCGTGTGTCCGTATCCGGTACTTCTCACCTGCGAAGTCACGGAACTTGCGTGTGATGATGGTCTTGCCTATAAGGTCGAAGAGTTCCTCGCTGTTATAGACATCCTGATTCTGCTTCTCTATACCGAATACGGTAGCCTTGCCGGGACAATGACAGGCACTGAACAGGACATGCCCCCTGTAGGCTGGAAACGGCTCACAGTAATTGAAATTCCTTTCGCTCTCGATTTCCTTATCCTTGTTCTCGTGATAGACATTACTGCACCAGCAGGTCATATTGACCGAGTTGTTATAGAGCAGCTCAAACTGACTGTACAATTCGGAGATGTTGTTACGGGTTGTCGTACCAGTGTCGAGAATCTTGTATCTGAGCCTGCGGAAGACAGCCAGGATATGCTTTGTCCGCTGGGATGAAGGATTGGTTATCTCGTCAGACTCGTCAAATACCAGACAAAGTTTCCTTGACGAGATCTTCACAAACCTCATAAGTTCACGTTTGAGTTTAGCGACCATCGAGGTGGATAACACAAGGAATATCCCTCTGGGGACATCTTCAAGATCCTTGTAAGAGCGTATCACCCTGTACTCTTCACCATTGTTTGAAAGGAACGGCATCCATGTCATGTTGGTGGCGATAGCCGGTGCCAGAATTATAACATTGCGCACCCTGCCGTTCTGCAGCAGGTATCTTGCCCTATGATAAACGGCTGCCGTCTTGCCGGAACCCTGCTGCCAGTTCAGCAGAGCATAACGCTTCTGAAGTACAAGATTCAGGTCGTGCTTCTGAAGCCCGGTAAACTCACACACCTGACCATCCTTGTTCACGAATGTCGCCTCATCCAGATACCGGCCTATGGCAGGATCCGCAACCATCTCAAGGAAGGATCTGCTCTGCATCTCGTACTGCCGTTTCTTTCGGCAGATCAGCTTTCTTGCGGCATGTATCTGTTCTTTGTTCTTCTCTGTCATCTTCTCCGGAAAGGGAAGACCGGCCAAACCGAGTACAAGGCTGTTGATGCCTGATGCCTTGTGTTCCACCTTATCCAGCAGCCTCGGCGCGTACTGCTTGAGCTTGAATCCGTAGGAGGTCTTGACCAGAGCCACCTCCTTGCGTGGAACATCATTCTGCGAGGTGATGTACCTTCGTATCGTGGCAAGTACCTTTGCTGTCGTCAACTTCTTGCGCTCCCACTCCTTCATCTGCTCGTTGGTTGCATTTTCGGGCGGTTTCTGGTTTCGGAATCTGGTAACGAGTGCCTCTGCCTTATCTATATGCTTGTTAAGTCTGGCATGGGCCTTTAGTTCATACATATACTTGGCAAGCCTGTACTCGAAGCGTTCCAGCTCTTCCCTGTCTATACGGTTGGTCTCACGCATGATGTCAAGACGCCGGGAGCGTTTCATCTCTCGTGCCTCCCCTATCCTTGCCTTGAGTTCATCCATCAGGACAAACTCATCGGCACGATATGTCTGCATCGTAACATGCCGGGAGTGTCTCAGGAACACCATTATCTTCGTCTGGAAGTTGTCCACTCCTACCGACGAGAAGGCATCCGGAGAAAGCCTTGTCTGTCCGATGAATGAGAACTCCCTGTTGATCCTCTCAATTCTGCTCTTCTCCCAGAACTCGTTCTGCATGAAGGAAGCCGGAACGATGACCATCAGCAGACCGGCCGGGTTAAGCAGGTCATAGGCCTTGTCCATATAATACTCCTGTGAAAGACGGGAATCGAATTTGAGATTGAATGGAGGATTACCGATGATGACATCGAAGCGTTGCCCGGAGCGGAACTGCTGTATGTCACATCTCTCTATACTGGCATCCGGATAGAGGTGCCTTGCAACTGCCACCGCCTTGCCGTCTATGTCAAACCCAAAGGCATTGTGCTGATTAGGGAGATGGTTGAAGAAGTTACCCATTCCGCAGCACATGTCAAGGACCATCTCGTCCGATGTCGGAGAAAGCACATCCACCATGTCCCTGCACACGTGATGCGGTGTAAAGAACTGTCCCATCTCGAACTCCTTCTTCGCCTGGGCATACTCATGGTAGCTGGCGTAGTCTGACTGCTTCAGATCATGCAGTCCTCCTATACCCGTATAGCAGTTGTATATACTCTCTGCCGGTATGAGGTTCTTGCCGGAATTGATGGCAAGGAGTATCTTTTCATTTATCTCAGCCCGCAGCCCTTGCGGTATCTGTTGTGGTATGATGGCGTACATATGTCCTGTATTATCTTATAATGATTATCACTCCTCTTCCTCAAGTTCGTCCAATCCGAGACGACGGTAACAGCTTTCTGCAGCCGAAGCGTCCTTGAACTTCACATCGACACGACCGTTTTTGTAGAACCGCATCTGCATCGCATTATCAGTAGTGAGGTCGTACCACTCGGATAGCCTGACATCGTCTCTGTCGAATCTGGAGATTATGTCTGTATTGCCATTCAGGAAATCATCCGAACCGAAGGCAATACCCTTACATAAAACGCTCAGGTTTGACTCATAGCCGTATGCCAGTCTGTATATGCCATGAAATTCCAACGTGATGTCGCTCCAGCCGGTTATATTCTGAAAGACGATCCGGTCTTTCTTGAGTTCAGGTCTCGCACGGCTCCATCGTGACGGCCTGATCATACTTCTGAACCTTTTCACCAGTTCTTCCTCGGCGGTATCCCTGAAAGTCCTGCCACCCAGATGACTGATCACCATATCGACATATGTCGAATATACAGGTCTGTCTCCCATCTTCAAGGTATGGCCATCAATATTAGGCACAGGCACGGACAGATTATATGTACTGTTGAAATAGTCTATTATTCTGTATGCAAACTGGCTGACCGCATGACGGTTCTTGTCTACCAGTACGTCCATAATGTCGAACGGCAGGAATTCATGTTCGATGTAGCTCATCTTATCATCGCTTCTCACATACCTGTTACATTGACCGGTTGGCTTTCCACTGTCCAGATAGTCAAACTTCAGTTCATCGCGATATTTCTCGGCCTCCTCCTTGAATATGGAATACCAGTAGTCAATCTGGTCAAGAGTGCGATAGAGACTCTCCTGCTGTCTAAGGCAATACGCTTTATCCTGCGCGGTTATCATATCCTCGTTTCTTACTTGAATCTTGAGGATACCTGAAACCAGGTCCTGACCTGCTCCAGAACTCATTTCATCTAATGATTCGTGCATCATAGTTTTTTTGTTAGTGATAGTCATCTTGAAGCAGCCCTACTGCATTACATCTGGACCGTCATCGGGTTCAACTTATTTGTGAAGCACCCGACAGGGACTCTGACGGCAACAGACAAGAAAATCCGTCCAAATACTACCACAGCGTGCGTGGAGATTTGAACGGATTAGTTCTACTGACGGTTCTTGGATGTGTCCGGAAGAGGAATCTACATTTGCGGATACAAATGATTGAAGCCGAAAGAAACGCCGCTCTCCCATACGGATATCGTTCCGCCAACACTCTCCTTACCGGCCTGAGGGGACCGCAGTATGAAGTGCACGGTCTATGACGAACGCCTTTCTGTCAAGCCAAAAGGCTATCCCCCTGTACCCTGTCCCCTTGAGATAAAGGCAGATCACATCGAAGAGATGCTGATGGATAGCCCGGTGGGCGAAAAGCACGAATCCTGATGCTTCATCCAGCATATGGCCATCCTTAACATCATTCCTCAGGGTCTTGAAGTAAGAGACAATCTCCATGCTGACCAGCACGGCACGGATATTCCTGTCGTCGAACCGTCCGTAATCCGCCCAGCACAGAAGACAGGATATGAAGAAATCCTTCAGTATCTGCTCCGGATATCTCTTGAGCAGTTCTTCAAGATGGATGCTTGAAGGCCTGACTGTATTGAGCAGGCGTTCCACCTCACCAGCCATCTGGCAAGAGTTTCTGTCATTTATGGTCTTCTTGATCTTCATTTCCACTGTTTTTTATCATCATACCATTATCGGGTTCACCTTCATCGTGTCAAGATTCAGGTACAGGCCGCTGTGTTCAGTCATTCCATGACGGAACATCTTCCAGAGGATGTCGCATCCGAGCTGGGCCAACGTCGAGTTTATGAACAGATCCTGTCTGGACAAAGCCTCTGCCAGAGAACAGCTCGGACCGGAGTCTTCATCCTTCACTCTGTCATAGCGTACCATTCTGGTCACCACCCGAAGCGACGGTACCGCCTCATACCTCTTTGATTCCGGCTGAGGGATCTTCCTCGGTATGGTCCCGATTACCACCTGACCTGAAGTCTGTGCATTTCCGAAGTCCATCCAATAGAATGGGGTCATATGGTCGGCATATCGTACCGCCTTGACACCTTTCAACACCTTCCAAAGATCTAGGCGGGACTTCACATTGTCTGTACAGGTTATAGTGATGTTGGCCATATGTTCCTTTCTGGCAAGATTCTCATCTTCCGGATATGCCTGCGGAACTGCACGCCAGTCGTTCCCGAAGAAGGCGTTTATCCTCGTGACAAGGCACTGGGCTTTGTTGAGACCTAGGTCAGACGGGCTGAAGAGCTGGCGTCCTACATTGGATTCCGTTACGGTATCCGGATCATACAGAGTCACGAATAGTCCTGGGTGTCCCAGCCCTCGCAGGGTCACATCAAGCCTGGCAAGACAGGTGAGCATCTGAGAACCGGTCCCTCCGCAGCCGATGAGATTGACGGTGACACGATGACGTGGATTGAGCAGGTAGCTTTCTGTAAAATGCACTCTTTTCATTTCAGTATATCTTTAAGTTTCATTTCCTCAAGAGGTATAAGTTCATCCGTATCGAACGGAGCCTTTCCGGCCGCCTTTGTAACCAGCACGAGATTGCTCCGGGTAGGATTGCCGGCTCCACCGAGATGCAGGAACTCGGTAAGCCAGAATTTCTTCTCCCAGTATTCTATCAGATGCTCGTATGTCAGGTCTGACGGCTTTGCTATCGCTGCATTTCCAAGACACACACGCGATCCTGTCACATTGAAGAACGGAGCCGCATACAGGTGAGTTTCCGGAGTGAGAGTCTCATCCTTGTAGGCATATATGTTAAGGCAATTGCCGCTGACACTATAAATTACTCCCGGAAGGTTGTATTCGCCATCCTCAATTCCAAGGGAGGAATGGAAGTACATGACCCTCTTACGTGGCGGGTTATACCACACATATTTCTCACAACCCTTGCGGGTGTCGCTCCACAGCATATTCTCCGGCAGCTTTCCGTACGGTGTTGTGCAGCGGTGCTCGGAGTAACCTTCTATCAGCTGGTCTATGAACTCTGTAGTAACAGGAGCCCCTTCACACATCCTGCCGTCCGGTCCGATTTTCCTTAATTCAAGGTAGTGTGAGCCTCCGTCGTCTGTGGAATAAGCAAGAAGTGCTGCCCGCGGACGCAAGACTGTATTTATCTCTCTGGTCAATTCGTTTGTTTGCATAATGTCAGATTTATAAAACACAGAAACTCATCAGCCCACTCGAAGAATCTTTCCGGGTAATCATCCTCTAGAATAAAGACCCTGTCTGTGTCGGGTGTAAGTTCAAATGTCGATGTCGGTATCAGTTCGTAGGTTTCCCTACAGTTTAAATTGAACAGGTCTGTCATCTCGTTCTCTACATCTCCGTTTATGTCATAGACGATACGGATCTGCTGCCACATCTGCATCGGTGTGAAATCCGAATCCTCCTCGTAGAAAGGATCGTATTGATAGTTCATGATGGACTTTTCCGTGGACACGAACCTCATTCCCTTTTTTATAAGTTCAATGAGAGTCCGCTCCATCTCATCGGCACAAGGATATCTCTCTACAGCCTTCCTCAAGTCCGCATAATAGGATCTGGATTTAAGCGTTTCGAGAGCTTTGTACACCCTTCCTCCCGATTCATAAGACCGAACACGGCGATGTCTTCTTCTTCGTTCTGACGGATCTTCATCCTCGCAGTAACAAGAGTCTAAAAGGATATCCTGCGCCCAGAACGCGTCATCATCGTCGTTGATAGTGGAAAGTCCGTTAGCCTTCATGAACTCATGATAAAAGGTCAGGACTATCCGCCTGAGGCGTGGACAAAGATTCTCGGTGAAGCGTATGGGGAAGTAATACAGAGTATGGTCTCCCCATTTGTGCATCTTCCACAGATTGAAGTAGAGCCTGCCATCCCGCTCTTCCAGATTGACATTCATATCATCTCCCAGAAGCGAAGACATCTCTGCATAAAGGTTGGCGATTCCGACTCCGATGGACTCCGCAGGACAATGCCGGGAGTCCTTTCCCAGAAGACAGGCGTAGCGAAGATATGAGTCTCGCAGGTACTCGTAGTTTTCCCGGGTTATCAGATTGTGTGGTTCCCCGTTCCAACTGTACCAGACCAGCTCGTCCTTCGCCTTGAGGGCGTATTTTTCTTCTAGAAAAGGATTACGGCTCCGCTCGGTGCCGTAATCCGTTCCTGCCTCACAACCCCTATGCGGTGATCCCTCTCCAATGCCTCTATGATGAGCCTGGATAGCGACTCCATCTGATAAGCGTTTAACCTCGTGCATTCTTTGACCTCCTTATTGTCTGTTTCCATATAATCATCCTTTTGTTCCTATAGTGGTCTTGAATTCATACTCCGCTATGTCCTCATTGATCTTCGGTCCATGAACAGTTGCTGTCGTAAGTTCAGGATACATGTTGGAATAGTAGTTCATCACCATCTCCGGTGTATCATTCGGATTCGGATCTGCAAGAGTGATCTTCTCAACACCCTTCTTGAAGGTAAAGGATCTTGTCATTTCATTGATTACAAGTGCCATAGTATGTTTGTTTAAATATATTCTGTATAAGTGTACTATTAGTCAAGAGGAAGGTCGTCATCATCTTCGCATATCTCCTCTGGGGTTTGACAGAGGTCAGCTTCCTGTGCGGGAGCAGGGGCAGTATCCTCATCACCGAACAGACTGCCCTGGTTCATATCTTCCATGATCTTGTCCATCTTTTCTCCAAGAGCTTTCTGTTCTGCTTCGGAGGCAACCTTCTGAGCCTGCTGAAGCACTGCCATCGCCTCCTTGTAATTCTTGGATGCGACAAGTTCTTCTGCCTTCTTTATCTGCCTGTCATAACTCTCCTTCCTTTCCTTCTTCGCCTTTGCTTCGGCTGCCTTAGCCTCCTTGACGGCCTTGCTGTTCTGCGCGGCAGCATCCGCCTGACGCTCAAAGTCCGCGATATTGGTCAGCAGTCCGCTTGCCTTTGTCAGAGGCTTCGACACAGCAGCCAGGAAGCCATCATCCATTTCCTCCGGCGTTCCCGTCATAGTAAGCGGGATGATACGGTTCTGAGCTTCGTCCTTGAGACCGTTAGCTTTCGGCAAGGCAGACACTATCATCTGTCCGCCACTTCTTCGTATGACCAGCGTGATGTCTACGCCTTCGGTCATCATCCTGTTGATTTCTGTAAAAAACATGATAATTACTATTTATGATTGTGATATTTCCTGATGAATTCCATTCATAGGACTATCCCTATCGGGTTCAACTTCATTTGTGAAGCACCCAACAGGGGCGGCTGAGGATAAGAGACAAGAAAATCCGCCGGAATACTACCACAGCGTGTGTGGAGATTCTGACGGATTATGCAGAATGCGGTTCTTGGCTATAGACTCACCGCAACATAGCTTTGCGAAACAAATGCAAGGGGAACCGATGTCATAATTACTCACCGAGAGCCTTTCTGTCTACCCATTTCTTATATCTTTAGATATAAGGGATTTTGCTCTAGAAAAAAGTTGTCTGGAAGTGTTTGAAATAAGGAAAAACTCTCTACATTTGCAGCCGTAAACCAAGAAAACCATGAGATATTCAATGAACATAATTACACTTGACCCGAAAGTCTGCACAGAATGGATGCTGTGTGGTAGAGTGCGATATGCTCATTGTAGTGGTAACTGATAGATAGATCTGTCAAGACTATACACGGAGGTGTCGCAACAAAGCGGCGCCTCTTTTTTTGTGTCCGTTATTATCCACGAAATATTAACCCTATTAAAATTCAAATCAAGAAATGAAATCAATTATCAGAACATCTGAATGGCTATCGGTGATAGCCCCGATGACGCAGGGAATCTGCATCCGTGAAACATTTACTATTAACCCAGGAGCCTTCAAGCGAAAGCGGCTTCGTAATCGACGATGATCATGAACAAGATACTTTTTACCGCAGACCTTCACTTTGGTCACACTAACATACTAAAGCACCAACCCAACCGTCCTTTCGCTCAGGAGGGAGATACCAAGGCACATGATGAGTACATGCTGGACTTGTGGAAGTCCAGTGTCGGAAAGCGTGACCTGGTGTATATTCTAGGCGACCTCACATTCTTCAAGAGCGAAGATGCCCGTCATCTGCTGGAAAAACTTCCGGGACAGAAATTTCTCATACAGGGCAATCACGACGGTTCCATAAGGGCATACTCCAACTATTTCAAGACTGTGGCTCAGATTCTCGATCTGACCGTCAAGCCTACCGCCTGCCCTTTCCTGCCAGAGAATCTGATGCTTACCCTCTGCCATTATCCGATGGTCACATGGAATCATAAGCCGTACGGCTCTATCATGCTGCATGGCCATTGCCACGGCAAGCTTGACGAGCATAACCGTCTCTCCAACGATCTTCGTTTCGACGTAGGCATAGACGGCGAACTTGCAAAGCGAGCCGGAGGATTCGTTCCATTGGAACTCATTTATGAGGCAGCTATGGAGAAGACAGGAGGCGTCCCTTTCCACCAGTACGCAAAAAAGAACTATCGCTCGGAAGTAAGATGATGATGTGTCCTATGTTGGCACATTGAAGAGGTAAATTTGGACCGAAAACCGACGGCTATATAGACGTTATACTAAGATTTAGTATAAGTTTTATATATAAATATATATAGTAATCTTATAGTATATTATATATTTATATATAAGCAAAAAGTCGTTGAAAATCAATGTTTTATATTTGGTTTTTGTTTCATAGATTTGCCTTTGGGGACGATGTTTTATAAGGGGAGCTTGTTCCATTTTGAGAACAGGTTCAGGCAGAAAAATAACATATATGATTATGAAGAGATTAGTACAACCAGATATGTATCAGCTACTGCGTAGCGGTAGTCGTGATGAGTATAGACTGGCAGATAGAGCAGAAGAAATCGCCTGGGAGTTACATAAGGAGTTAAGTGTCTTTGAGCCATGCGGTGATGATGACAATAGGTCAATATGGTTGGAGATCCCTAGAGGAAAGATTACTGACTGGATGACTTATGAAGATGCTAAGGAATATGAAGATGTTACTACCTGGAAGGAGTATGAGAAGACTTGGAAGGAGTGTTATCCTTGCGAGACTCAGTGGGTCAGGCTCACTACTGCAGTATATGAGAACAATGTGTTTCTGCACCTGTCAGATGGGGAAAGAGGCTACGCGCACTATAGGGGTGATAAGCACGGACATTACCTTGATCCGGTATTCTTCGAGTATTTCGAGTCGCTTCTAAGTGGAGTTCGGCTTCTTGTTAAAAAGATTCTCAAAGATGTAGATGCGTACAACATCTATGTGGAGGAGAATCTGCCAAAGCAGATCAGAGAGGGAAGGATTCGGAGGAAAGATCTATATAGGATTCTTCCTTGGCGACGTCCTGAGCTGGAGGACAAAGAAAAGATTGTCAGGATGCTTCAGGATTGCAAGACCTACAGCGGAGAGCCTTTAGATAAAATGACCATCAGGACTTTCTGCAAGTATTACAGGGTGGCATATGAAGCATATCGTGATTCGGACGAAGAAGAAAAGGCTACCGACCCGGTGGATGATGTCGAGTTCTATAGAAAGCGACATTTCAAGCAGATCTCAGACAAGCTGGATCTAGACTCTGTAGAGGACCTCCAGAAGTTCAGTCATGACCATTATGGAGAACTTGGCTTCTCTCGAACTGATGTGTTGGCTGATAAATATACTGTGCCTGGCAAGTGGGTAATCAGAGTGTCTATAAGCTATTCATCGCACATCTGGGCTGGACTGAATGTTGCCCTTGCTCTGTATAAGGCTGGAGCACCTTTGCATATCGATGACGCAGATAGGCTGTTGGCGGCAGTAGAGGAGACTGACTTTGTGCGTCTGACCAGCTGTACTTTCCATAATTACCTGAACTGGCAGGCTGAGACCAGTGTGTATTCACTTCCATGGGAATATCAATGTGATTATGAAGAATATGGCGTTACTCGTGAGCAGTTGCAAGAAATAATCGATTATTCGGAGTGGTTACCGGAGCGAAAGCTTAAGATCCTGCATAAGATACCACTCGAGTCGCCACTATATGACTTGATGCGTGAGGAGGTAGGTGAACCGATGTCCCTCTATGATATCCGCATGAAGATATGGAAGGATTATGATAGTTATGTCGGTACCTATCGTTATTCAGAATTTGCAAAGAACGGATACGCGCCTTCTGCAAACGGATCGAAGATACAGCAGGTGTATGGGACCTGGTCAGAAGCAGTGACTGCCGGATTGTTGGAACTGATAGAAAGGAGGAAGAATGATGGAGACATTTAAAGAATATTACAGATTTCCATTGAAGTCAAGTGTTATGCCTATTAAGCTCCGGCATTTGACTGGCTTATCCCTGATTATGGAGGATTTATATCTATCAGGAAGCAAATTCTCGCCAAATTAAATGGCGGAGATGAGGGAGAAATAAGACTATTTCGCATCAGAGGATGGGGTATGCTCATAGGCTCAGGAGGCTTTCACCTTTCTGCTGAGAAAGCTATTGAAATTCAAGATGCTTTTGCTACTTATTGTGTGGATATGTTGAATAAATGTGAATAGATAAAATGATTGCGATATGAATAACGATGTTGTGATTTATCAGTCAAGTGATGGACTTGTCAAAATGGAGGCCATAGTTGATGCTTCTAATGAGACTATATGGACCACGCAGAAGGCAATGGCTCAGTTGTTTGGAGTAAATGTTCCCGCCATCAGTAAGCATTTGAAGAATATCTATTCGGAGGGTGAATTATCCGAATCTATGACTATTTCCAAAATGGAAACAGTCGTGCAGAGAGGCTTCAGAGGAGCTGTTCGTGAGATGGTGGAGTTCTATAATGTAGATGCTATCATCTCTGTCGGTTACCGTATTAATTCCAGGCAGGCCACAGCCTTCAGACAATGGGCAACCTCTGTTCTCAAACAGTATATGCTCAAAGGTTACACCGTTAACCATAATGTTGTTTCAGAACAGAAGTATGAGGATCTGAAACGTGCACTTGGCCTATTGGAGAATGTGTTCGGTCAGAACCTCATTATGGCAGAGCAGCAGGCTAAAGAACTGTTCGCGGTAGTCAAGGATTACACCTATGCTTTGGATACTCTGGATGCATACGATTATCAGAGCCTTGAAATATCTGATACCACCCTTCAGGAGAAGTTCCGTGCGACATATGAGGGTGCAATGGAGGCCATACTGAGCCTGAAGAAAAAGTTCAAGGAGAGCAGGTTGTTCGGAGTGGAGAAGGACAAGTCCTTCCATAGCAGCATCGGTCAGATATATCAGACATGGGATGGCCAGGAACTCTATCCAAGCGTGGAGGAAAAGGCGGCTATGCTCCTATATCTCGTTGTTAAGAACCACTCCTTTGTCGACGGAAACAAGAGAATAGCAGCGACCCTGTTCCTGTGGTTTCTGCAGAACAACGGCATCCTCTATCGTCCTGATGGCACGAAGCGAATCGCCGATGGAACCCTTGTCGCATTGACCCTGTTGATTGCAGAGAGCCGGATGGACGAGATGGACATCCTTGTCAAGGTGGTCGTGAATCTTATAAACAGAAAACAGTAAAGCGATGGAGGAACAGTTTAAGAAAGAAATTCATGCTCTGGCGCAACAGATTAAAGGTCTACATGATCAAGCAGTAGCCGTATATACACCTTTGGTGGACGACATTTGTAGCCGGGTTGCACCGTTGAAAGAGGTTGAATGGCTTCTGGATTATATGTTCGGTTTTGCCGGAGATAAACGAATGCTGTTGTTGTACAGGAGAGTATGCCGCCATTATTGGAAAATATATCCGGAAACGATCGCATGGCATATAATGGAGTATCGAAAGGAATATGATCCGGAAAGCCTTCCGGGATATAAAGGTGAGGATCAAGATGAGTAGGTCATATAAGAAATATGCAGTGACGTCGCGCACGACTTGTGCTTCAGAAAAGAATGACAAAAGGATGGCTCACAGAGTATTCAGGAAACGGGCAAAGCAAGCATTAAAGAACAATAAGTTTTCTTTTTTGCCATTCCGGATGAGAGATGTTTCCAATATATGGTGTTTCGCTAAAGATGGAAAGGTTGCATGGGAGTATTTGTCAAGTCATTCTTTCTTTCGGCGTATTGTAAACGATGAAGAATTTCAAGAAATGATTAAGAGAGCAAGGAGGAAATGAAAGTATTTGAATATAACGAAGCAAAGCAGGTAGTTGTCTGCGGTGACATACATGGGGCGTTTGAGACTCTGGTATACAGAGTCTGTGTCCAGTATGGAATGACAGATACTTTGGTTGTCGTTGCAGGGGACTGCGGGTTTGGATTTGAGCGACCTAACCACTATATCAATCTGTATAATGGTCTGGCCGGCAGGCTCAAGAAAGCGAATAACTGGATAGTGTTTATCAGAGGAAATCACGATGACCCGTCATACTTTCAGGAGGAGAGGATCTGTTATGAACGTTTCCGTTGCGTCCCGGACTATTCTGTAATCCAGGCCTGCGGACTTGACATCCTTTGTGTTGGAGGAGGCATAAGTATAGACAGACTGGCACGCCAGCGTGAGGACGCCAGATATATCCGAAAGGAAACTGCTTCTTACTGGGCTGACGAGATGCCGGTCTTTGATGAAGAGAAGATCAAGGATATCGGCGACTATTGCCTGATTGATACCGTGGTGACTCATACGGCTCCGTCATTCTGCCCTCTTCTTGACAAGAATGGCCTGAGAGGTTGGGCTGCATATGACCCACAACTTCTGGTGGACTGCGATATGGAACGTATTACCATGGACAGGATATACCAGACATTGAAGGAGGACGGGCATCCCGTGAACAAGTGGTTCTACGGTCATTTCCACCAGAAGTGGACCTGGAAGTATGAGGATACCGATTTCAAGATGCTGGATATAATGGAATTTGCAGTTGTAAGATCAACAAATACAGAAATTGACTAGAATTATGAAACCAAAGATTATAGTTGTTCCGGATGTTCACGGACGCAGCTTCTGGAAGGATACCGAACCATATGCAGGCAAAGTCCCGATAATCTTTCTCGGAGACTATCTGGATCCGTACTATGAATACGCCGTTGTTTCCAAGATGACACAGGAGAGCGTGATACAGAACTTCGAAGAGATTATAGCTCTGAAGAAAGCATACCCAGATATGGTGACCCTGCTGTTGGGCAACCACGACTGCGAATATATGTATGGATTATCCGTCTGCAATGACAGATGCGACAAGGCAAACTATGAGAGGATCCGGTCTTTGTTCCGAGATAACAAGGATTGCTTCCAGTTGGCAGCTGAATGCCGCATAGCGGGGAAACAATATGCCTTCAGTCATGCGGGCATGCATATGAGATGGCTTGATTCGCATGTGGAGGGTTGGACACTGGAGAATATGGTGAGACGCATAAACGAAATGAATGCAGAGGCCCTTGCCGTCCCTGATCCTGAGCAGACAGATTTTGCAAGAGCTCTAGCCAAACGGGATAAACACCGTTCGGGGAAAGATGCTGTTGGTAGTCCGATCTGGGCGGATGCCGAATCTTTCATGACAGAATACCTGCTTGCTGATATAATTCAGGTTGTTGGGCACACTCGGACAGCGTATATGCAACCGGGAATCACCAGCTCAGAATTTTTTCTGGATTGCGGAAAAATATTTCTTATCTCAAATGGAGGTAAAATCTACGATAAGAACGGCAGGAGACTTACAAATAAGGAGAATCCTTTCAATCCCCCTGCAGAAAAAGGACACGAAAGCAGACATCTTGACCTAGATTTATTCGACAGGCCGTTCTGTCGAAAATGTGGTTCAAGAGATATTTATATCAAGGCCGGAATGTGTGCCGACCACTGGTACTGCCTTGATTGTGGAGCAGACGAAATCAAGTAACAAGATTATGAAGGTTATATTTTTGGATATAGACGGCGTTATACAGCCAACGTGGAGTCAGAAACGCTTCAAGCATCTGGATGACATATGTAACGTCGCATCAGAGCTGGATAAAGCAGTAGGAGGTTTCCCGTACTACGACTATGTTACTCAGGAGACTTTTCCTGATGGTATCGGACGCCTATACACAAGAAAGTGTAATCTCGCGGCTGTATATTACGACTGGTCGCAAAGTGCTATCGACTGTCTCAGACAAGTTCTGGAGGAATGTAATGCGAAGATTGTCGTATCTTCTGATTGGCGTGATCATGGTGTAAAGGTATTCAAGGCTTTTCTAGCAGTACATGGCCTGGATGTTTTTTTCTATGACATGATTGACGGGACATCTTATGAAAAGCCATCAGAGAAACAGACGCAGGCCCATAATTACTTCCAATCTGTCAAGCCGGCTGACTGCAGGTATTTGGATCACAGGGCATCTGACATACGTGAGTATCTATCAAGGCATCAGGAAATCACATCATTCGTTGCAATTGATGACAGAGACCTCGCTTACCCTCTTTGCGGCCATTTTGTCTACTGCGACAAAATCTTCGATTCTGATAAGGGACGTGTTGCGATAGATATTCTCAAGTGTGAAGATGGTCCATACCCACTGCTGTAACCCTATTAACAATGTAAATCATATATGAAAAAGACATTTTGTAAGAACCCGCTTTTGATCTCTGAGTTCAGTCATTTGCCGACAAGCAGCAATCTTGAGATAGCCATTGTGGATGATAAGAGCCTTGAGGTAATAATCAGAATAGAAAAACTTCTCAGTGTATTCGAACCTATGGGCTTCGATGAATTGCGCTACGTGTATATCGAGGCCATCAAAGGCAACATCGAAGACTGGTGTTCATATGATGAGTATAGAAAACGTTATAACGGCAGTATAAAAGAGCGGGAAAAAGAGTGGAAGTCACATTATCCCGATTCCAAAGAATGGTACCAGGTCGGTGTCAGGCGTTATCGAGAACTCGTTTTCCTATTCATATCCAGACGATATCGCGGGGATGTCGTGATTGGTAATACAAAGGATGGATATACACCTCGTGAGCAAGTGGACTCATACAGGTATGATTTATTCTCTTTCTTGACTAAGTTGGAAGCGTACCTGATTGCTATAGTAGAGTCTATCCGGAAGGATCCCGAAGGATATATCAGATATCTGGAGGACAATTATCCATATAGGATGCGAACTGGAAAGATTCCGGTCAAGGACTGGTGCAGAATCACAAAGGAGACACTGCTGGTACTGGATGATGAGTCGTACAAGATCATCAAGGAACTTTCAGCAAGGAATCCGGAATCTGCATACATGAAGCTGACCTTGCGGGAGTATATGAGGATCTGGAAAATAGCATATACCTCTTTACCGGAGCATCGCCACCTTAAGGACTCTTCACTTGAAGAAGTTTTCAAACACTCTAGTAAAGGCGATCTGCGTCAGATTCGGGGATATGACTGGGACTCGGAAGCGGACTTCCAGAAATGGGGAGAAGCTAACTCGCCTTATCATTGCTATGATGTATGTTATGCCCGGATACACTTGTTTGCCCAGTCTGATGGCGGATCGCATTACCTTGAACTCGCAGCTCATTACGAGGGATGGATAGAAAACCTGATTTGTATTGCTGTAGCCTTGCACAAGGCAGGTGTGCGGTTCGTGCTGAGATATGCAGACGAACTGTTATCATTACATCATCAGGACGGAAACATCGTAATAAGACCTGGTTATCATTATGGTCGATCCGTCATAGGAAATCCGGACAGATATATTCCTGAAGTTGGTCGCGACGGCATCAGCCAAAAGCAAGTCGACGAGTTAATCTCTTCTGTGCTGTGGGATAGATTCCAGGAAGTCAAACCGATACAGAAATAGAGATAAGTTAATTTCTAATTTATAACCTTTTATGATTAAGACATTCTGCCGGAATCCGTTGCTGATTCCGGAACTTAACCAACCAATGGAAGAGTGCAGATTTCGCACTTATATTCTTGATGACAGGAGCCTGTCCGTACTGTTACGGATAGAACAGATGCTGCAGTCCATATCACCTATGGGCAGCGATGAGTGCAGGTTCTTATATATCGAAGCCATAAAAGGAACTTTTCAGCAGTGGCTGGAGATCATAGGAGAAACCGCAGACAATATTGATGAACTGCATGAGAATTGGACAAGACAATTACCCGATGAAAAGGAATGGTTCGAGATTGGAGTTGCACGGTTTGAACAGCAGGTCAGATTATATGTTGCCAATATATATGACGAGACGTATGTCCTTGCCAATACCAGAAACATATATACGCCACGAGAGCATGATGACACACCCCGGTACGATGCCTATGAGCTGCTTTGCAAGATAGAACAGTATCTGCATAGTATCATAGACATCATTCGCGAGAATCCAAACACGTACATGGATTATATCGAGAAGTATTACCCTTACGAGAAACGGAAAGGAACAATCTCCATGAGTGATTGGTGCAGGATTATGGAACGGAAGCTGGTCGAACTCGACGATGAGGAGCTGATGATTCTCAAGAAGGTTACGGGTCAGACTCTGCCATACTACGACGGCCCGATGACCCTCAGAGAGTACATGAAAGCATGGAAGGTTGCATACTGTGGTATCTATGGCAGCGAATCCATAAGGAACGGATCTCCGGAAGAAGTTTTCACCAGATCTGCAAAAGGACAAGAGGAGGATGTAAATAAGTATGATCCGGACAGCGAGAAGGACTTTATCCAGTGGGGCAAAGAGAATGTGTCATATCATTGCTTCGATGTGAGCTATATGAATATCCACCTATATCCCGCACCGAAGGCAGACAAATGGCGGCCTCATCTTATCGCGGTTCACGAATGGGCAATAGATAACCTTCTTGCAGCTGCGAAAGCACTAAGTGATGAAGGAATCGCATTCGCAATCCCACAGGCAAGAGACATCCTCCGTATGCATAAAATGTCAGGTGAGATAATCATTGACCCTGATTATGCTGACAGGTCCAGGATAGGTGAGGTTGTCCGCCGATTGCCGGAGGTCGGCTACGATGGAGTCACGCAGGAGCAGGTCAATGAACTCATCAAAGCAACCAGATGGGAGAAACTGAAAGAAGTGAAACTAAAAACTAATTCAAAATGAAGATACAATACGCATCCGACCTCCATCTGGAGCTCTCGGATAATTCAAGACTATTCAGTCATGGCATCCCATTGCAGGCAGTCGGTGATGTCCTTATTCTCGCAGGAGACTGCATGTACCTAAACAAGGATACAACTTGTAAGAAGTTTTGGCAGTGGGCCGCTGAAAATTTCCAAAGGGTACTTATAGTCCCTGGCAACCATGAGTTTTACAAATTGGGTGATGTAGCTAAGAATGGAGACTCCTGGCACCACCATATATTGGCAAATGTGTCATATCATCAGAATGAAGTCGTTCGCATTGATGACACTGACTTCATACTCACCACTCTTTGGACTTATATAGCAGGCCAGCAAGAGAACAATATCTTTTATGGTATGAACGACTTCCGACAGATTCGCTATAATGGTGCACAATTCACGACAGATGATGTGACCGAGGAACACATGAAAGCCATCTCATTCATAAAGAAGAGCGTGACAGAAAGTGACGCTGAACACAAGGTAGTAGTGACTCATCATCTGCCGACATTCAAGGTTGTAGCACCACGCCACAAAGACAGCCCACTAAGCAGTGCATTTGCCACAGAACTCAAGGCATATATAGAGGATTCTGGTATTGACATCTGGATCTACGGTCATTCCCACACGAATATCGACACAACGATCGGAGACACCCGGATTATCTGCAATCAGTTCGGATATGTTTCTCATGAAGAACATCTTCTTGGTTTCGATGGTGGAAAATATATAGAACTTCGGTGATTTTATACCCGTTATGGTACAATTCTAAGATAATTTGTACCCTTAAGGGTATATTCTATGACTATTGCAAAACATATCAAGGCTAAGAGGAAGATGTTCCGACTTACCCAAGTGGAGCTTGCAGAACGTGCAGATGTCGGTCTGCGTTTCGTCAGAGAACTGGAACGCGGAAAGGAAACAGTACAATTGGATAAGATCAATTTGGTACTGAAACTCTTCGGTGAAGAACTCAAGCCAAGCAAAATTGAGATATATGAAACAGGAAAAGGCATACAGAAACGTTTCAATGGTTGAAAGGATAGTAGAGAGACTTCAGAAAATGGAGTCAAAATATGATGTCAAGATACTGCTTGCCGTCGAATCCGGCAGTAGGGCCTGGGGGTTCGCATCCAAGGACAGCGACTACGATGTCAGGTTCATATATGTCCATCGGAAAGAGTGGTACCTCACACTCGTCGAAGGTAGGGATGTCATCGAGGAGCTTGACCCGGACGGAGTGATGGACTTCGCAGGATGGGACTTAAAGAAGGCGCTTCTTCTGATGGGCAAGGGCAACTGCGCCTTTGCTGAGTGGCTGAACTCCCCTATCATCTACTACAAGGATGAGGATTTCTTCCAGAGCATAAGCCTATTGAAGGAGGAATACTTTCGGAAGGTTTCCGCAGTGAACCACTACTACCATATGGCTATCAATCATGACAAGAGGTATCTGGAGAAACGAGGCTACGAACTGAAGAGATTCATGTACCACCTCAGAGGAATTCTTGCAGCAAAGTGGTCCGCCCTAAACGGAACTTATCCGCCGGTTCTCTTCAGCGAACTGGTAGAGAGAATGATATCGGACGAGAAGATAAAGACCGAGATAAGGATACTGGTCGCCCTCAAGAAAGAGGGCAGCGAAAACAACTGTGCTATTGTTAACGACAGTTTGATACGTTATGCGGCCGAGACTGCATCAAATATCGAGTCGATGTTAGGTTCATTCCCGGATGACAAGCCTCAGAACTACAAGAGGTTGGATGAGTTTTTCCTAAGTGTCCTTGATAATGTTCCCGATAAAGCCACCGCATACAAAAACGCACAGATGGCACAGGGCAGAAACAACAACGCCAACGAAGTGATTCCTGCAGGTTTGCGTATGCTTGAGGTTAATGACATCAGAATTGCAGCACTGAGGAGTGCGATAGAGGAAGGTGTGAACAGCGGCGAGGCTGTTAACTTCGATCCAGCAGCACATCTGAAATCACTTAAAGCATCAAAGCGCAATGCCTAAGGTTCGTTATTCCAATAAGGCGGTTATTGCATTACATAGATTAACCCTCCCGAAGAAGGAATCTTCCCGCTTAATTTTCATAAAAAAGCCTTGATTCGGATTTTCGAGATCAAGGCTTAGTGTTATTATTCTGCAACTTTCCAGTCTTCTATTCTTCTATTCTCAGTCGAGAAACTTACTCCTATCTTGAAGATTTTTCTCGGGTCATTACCAAACGGCTTTGCATATCCCTTTTCCTCAATCTGCTGCAATGCGGCATCCGCAGTGTTGTCAATCTTCAACTCAACGATGTAGATGTAATCCTTCGTCTGAAGTAATAAGTCAATCCTTCCATTGCTTGTATGACGCTCTGCCTCTACATATTCTCCGAGAAGTTCCATTATGATATACATCGCTTGTTGGAAGCTTCTTTCAGAATTGATCTCAATCTGATAAGTGGTACCGGAGAAGATGGCATCCAGTATTTTCATAAACTCATCTGGTTTACCTGCCCTGAGCGCACGTGCCATTCTAGAAGTCGTCGTATTGCCTTCAGCAGGATTTACAGGAACATAGTATGAGTAGATGAATCTCAAAAAACCGTTTTTAACCTCATCGTTAGGAAAACCTAGCGTGAACTCCTGAAATTCCTTATCATAGTCCTTGATTGTCAGATAGCCTGTCTGAAAAAATAAAGGGACTGGTCTATTAATTATATCCTGCATACCATTCAAGTCATCAGTAGATACCACAACATGATTGGATAATGTTGTGACATCGAAAGAGGTCTGTTTCATTACATTGACCAACAACGTTGGTGTTCCTGTCTCAAACCAATATTCTCTGAACTGGTTAGCATAAAAAGTGTTCAAGATACTGAATGGATTATACATACCATCCGAACCTTCACAGAAATGATATCCGTCATACATCCTTTTTAGTTTGGCATAACATTCATCTTTAGATAGTGAATGAGCTGAGGCCAATTCAGTCACGCTATCATCAAAATATTCCTTTAATTCATCTTCGGATATACCGCATATATCTGCATAATCTGCATTTAATGATATATCTGTCAGATTATTGAGCGTGCTGAATACACTCAATTTACCTATTTTGGAAACGCCCGTCAAGAAACAGAACTTCGTCTGTTCACCTTTTGACTTGATTACACTGTAAAAGCCTTGAAGAACCGCTCTATAATAATCCGACAATTCTTTTTTATCAAGATTATTTACTATCGGCTTATCATACTCATCTATAAGGATGACTACCTGTTTACCTGTCTTTTCATAAGCGGCATCAATGACATCCTTAAATCTCGCCTCCAGATCATTATATCTGGCGGATATAGAATATTCAGATTCCCAGTTATCAAGATGTTGAGTCAACACAACATTCAAATCTTCGGAATCTAGATATTTACTTCCATTCAAATCCAGATGCAATACTGGGTACTCGTCCCAATCTTTCTCTAGATTTTCCATAGCCAAACCTTTGAAGAGATCTTTCTTACCCTTGAAATAGGCCTCCATTGTGGATACTAGAAGACTCTTTCCGAATCTTCTCGGACGACTTAGGAAATAATACTTTCCTGTGGAAACCAAACGATAAATCAACTGAGTCTTATCCACATAAACATATTCACTCTGACGCAAATCTGTAAAATTCTGTACTCCAATAGGATATTTCATAACTCCTCAATTTTATTCAATCTACAAATATAACATTTATCTTGCTAGAATATATCGAAAGGGCAGACTTTTCTTCAGATTTTGAGAAAAGCCTGCTCTACGCTCCAGTAATCCACTACCTTGTCATGAAGATCTTCGCAACCATGCCTCTCTCCCCTTCCGTACGGGTTCCCTCGAACAGCGGAAGGAATGTCAGTTCCATAGCCTCAAGCGAACTCCAGCCGTCTGCAACTAGTCGTGCCGCAGCAAGTGTCTCTCTAGTAGAGATTGTGCAGGAGATTTCCTGCTTGCCGTAGAGTGAACGGACTGTTCCTGCCACATTGGCTATGTTCTCTGCATCTGCAGGTGTGATTCCACATCTCTTCGAGAGTACCCGAACCTCGCAGTCCAGCGGCATGTAGTCAAGCTCCAGAGGGAAGAACCTTCCAACGAGTGCCCTGTCAAGGCTCATCGTACCTGTGTATTCTGCTCCGACATTGGCTGTCGCCACGAACACGCAGTCAGGATGTACCGGAATCGATCTGAGTTCATCTCCTCCAGCCATCTCTACCGGAAGCATCCTTCGTGAGTCAAGACACGGGAAGAGGATGTTGTTGGTCGTTACCGGCGCTCTCGAGAGCTCGTCAAGGAGGATCACTCCAGGCTTCTGGATGTCCTGCGTGAACTTCGCATAGTCGAACACCGACTCGCCTCCCTTCTGGAGTCTATGCACTCCGAGAAGTCCCGATACCGGATCGTACATCGAACCCATATCGTATACGCTGCACTCCAGTCCAAGTTTCTTACATGCCAGCAGAACGAGTTCCGTTTTACCTGTACCTGACGGTCCGACCATCATCGTATTGACCTTGGACTTGATGTTCCTGACCAGCAGATACCAGTCCTTGTCCTCTATGTGGAATCCCTCCCCCTCGATTGTCGGAGCACTGAGCTTCTTGTCTGCTCTCATCTGAGCCAAGAGTGTACCAGGAGTACTTGCGTTTCCGCTCTCTGTGAAGAGTGTAGATTCTCCGGAAAGAACTGGCTTAGCCTTATCCGCAATCTCCTCCTTGTAGTTCTCATACGCCTCTTTCATAGCATTTGAAGGCATATGTGACTTCGATTGGTAGTCACCGAGGTTAAGTCCTATCGGATAGATCGCTCCTGCCGAGTAGAATGTCGTAGAGTGAAGTGAACGAAGTTCCAGGCTCTCGCTGCCGAAGACTGTCCCCAATGGGTAGTTCTCACGCATCCTTGAGTCCGCCTGAACATTAAGTCCCTCGTCGATGTGTCTTCCTGATGGTTCCTTCTGTCCTGGTAGGGGTCTTAGTCTCTGTCTGCCGCCCACTTTTACTGTCTTGAAGAAGTAGAATTTCTGTGCCATGTCTGATATGGTTTTAATGTGATACTTCATGTTCTGAACTACCCGAGCATCTATGCGGTGCCTCCTCCGAAGAGGTCTCCCGCGTCCTTGCTGCAGGATCGTTGATTTCGGTGCAGACAGCAGGACGTGATGCTGCCGACTGCGGAACGCGAGGAAAATTGATGCCCGCAGGGTGTCCCATTTTCCGAAGACAGGGCCGACGGAGAAAGCAATCGAGCGTCCTAACTTGCACCGAAAATCAGATCCGCATCAGGACGCAAAAACTGCTTTATTATTTTGTTTAGTAAAAAGTTTTTAATGAAAAGTAAAATTTATATAAAAATATTTTTCTATATTTGCAGCACACTACTACTTTGCCTGACCAGAAGGTTTAGCAATGACGGCTATATTTCTTGCAATAGCGGTCCTGGCTCTGGCAGCAGGCTTCTATATCCTGTATTCAGGACGCAGGTCTTCGGAAAGCGGAGTTCCTGCTTATCACAAGGTGAACATACGCAAGGCGGCAGGCCCAGCACTCAGGGAGATTTCAGACGATCCCCCTGAGGGTCTGTCTGCCATAGAGAACGAAGCACTGGAACAAGAGGAGGAAGATCCCATTGACATCTTCCTTGATCTTGACCTTCCTTTTGACTGCCGTATTGAAGCAGAGGACAGACTTAAGGATGCAGGATTCAAATTCACCTCCTCACTCAGGGATGAGTATCAAAAAAATGAAAATCCTAACAAGAATGATAGTGATGTGGATGTAACCGGAGATCCGGCTACGGACGAGGAACTCGAACCTCCGTTCGAACTGACCGGCGAGTAGGATCACAAACCACATCAATATGAAAAACTTCAGCAAAACTTCAACAATCACTCTGTTCGTCCTCCTGCTGCTGGCCGTATGGGTCCTCTTCCCTTGCAGTGCCAGCGCACAGGTAAAGGATGTATCCACCATGCTATCCTCATGGTGGTCAACCCTCAAGACCATCGTAGATCCGGTGGTGAACATCGTATCCATCGTCCTGGGACTCATCGGCTTCGTGAAACTGCTTCCGATCTTCGCCAAGTTCCTCAAAGGTGAGCCGACATCGGCAGATGCCTTCCTCAATCACGGAGGTGGCTTCGTCATCGCATTCGTGATAATGCAGCTCATAAGGCTGGTGATAATGTAGGACATGGACAGGCAGGACAAGGTCAAGGGATACCGCACCTGGCGTACCCTTGACCAGCCGGCCGCCTTCTTCGGGATCAAAGGCCGGTTCATGACACTGTTCGCCATCATCGCAGGAGCGGCAGCCGTTATCGCTCTGACGGCAGGTGGCACATACGGGACTATGCTCGGAATGATGATATTCGGAGCCCTCGTATTCTGTGACTACATGCTCATCCTGTCCCTGCAGTCCAAGATGTCGGACAAGGAACTATCCAGACTCATCAGTAGGAACGGACTCACACGATATGTGAAGGTCACTCCGGACTCCTTATTCTCACACATAAACAGGAAGATAACATGGAAATGAAGGCAAAGTCGATCAGGTTCGACAAATACATACCCATACTGACCATTCAGGACGGGGTGATAGTCTCAAAGAGGGGCGAACTTTCCGTAGGATGGGAGGTCACTCTTCCCTCCCTATGCTCAGTCACGGAGGAAGGGTATGAGGATATGCTTGACTCACTCGCCTCAGCGGTCCGCTCCTTGGGACAGGGATATATAGTACACAGACAGGACATCTATCTCAAGGAAGCATATCACGCAGAACATGAGAAATGTTTTCTCTGTAGCTCATACGAGAGGCATTTCGACGGGAGAGAGCACCTGACCCACAGGCAGTATCTGTTTCTGACACTGGCACTGAAGGACGCACCTTACAGAGGCGTTTCCTCATCAGGAGCATTCGGTATATCATTCCCTAAGGGGGACCTGCTTGCAAAAGATCTTGCTACCCTGCAATCAAAGGCATCGGAGTTTGCTTCCGTCGTGTCCGGAAGAGGGGGCTACGGTCTCTGCAGGCTGAATGACAATGATTTGTTAAGGATTGTATACAAGCATACGTGCCTATACTCTCCAGACGGCATCTTCGCGGATGTAGAGCCTTTCCCTGACAAGGTCAGATGCGGTCCTCGCACCCTATGGGCATATTCGATCAGTGAATCACGGGTACTCCCCTCCCTGCTTTCCCCTTCGCTGAGGGCTGACAGTCTGAGCGGAGGTTCATCGGAAATCAGACTGTCAACATCAGCAGCGATCGGTCCCCTGTTGGGCTGCGAGCATATGGTCAACACCTGCATATTCACACTGAACCAAGGTGAGATCACACGAGAGATGGGAGGACGGAAGAGGCGAATGACTTCGATGTCCCAGAATGCCGAGAACAAGGTAGCCGCTGAGGAACTGGAAGAATTTGCAGACCTGTCCCATAAGGATACACTTACCTGTGTTAAGGCCCACACCAATATCCTCGTTTGGGGAGAGGAATGTCAGGAGCAGGAGCTTCGCGGCAAGGTAAGTGCCGCTCTTTCCGGCATGAATATTCTCTGCGTCCAGAACACAAGTGACGCACATATGCTGTGGTATTCGGCATATCCTGGGGCTGCAGGCGAAATAAGTGCTGACAATCTGATGACCAGGGAGCTGAAGAACTTTCTCTGTCTTGGAATCAACGAGACATACGACAAAGGCATACCGGACGGAGCTATGAAGATGTGCGACAGATTCAGGAACATCCCCCTCAGGATCGATATCCAGGAAGCAGCATATAAGGCAGGACTGATAGACAACTACAATGCCTTCATACTTGGAGGTTCCGGTACCGGTAAATCCTTCTTCACCAACTACTTCGTCAGAAGCTGTTATGACGCGGGACAGACCGTCTTCATCATCGATGTGGGCGACTCGTACCAAGGTCTGTGCTCTGTAATTCACGAAGAGTCAGGAGGACGGGACGGTATCTATCATACATGGGACAAAGACCATCCTATCACATTCGACGCGTTCATTGGAATCGAAGACTGGGTGGATTCGGCTGGAAGGCTCCAGCAGGAATGTGACGGCGCTAATTTCCTCCTGTCGTTCCTGCAGACCCTCTGGGCTCCATCAGGAGGATGGAACGCCGACAGTTCGAGCATACTCAAGCAGATAGTCAGGGATTTCGCTCTTTCGTGCAAGAACAATCACGAGAAGCCCGTCTTCAATGACCTCAGGGAGTATGTAATCGGACATGTCTCCCCTCTTGTGCATTCTACAGAAGGCTATAAATGCGACTCCGTTCAAGTTAACCAGAAAAGGTTCGACATCGACGGACTGATCCTGGCAATGGGCGACTATGCCGATGGCGGTGCCTTCGGATTCCTGCTCAATGACAGAAGTCCAAGAGACCTGTTTGCAAGCCGTTTCACGGTATTCGAAGTGGACAGGCTCGCCTCTATCAATGATCCGAAGTTCTACTCTCTGTGCATACTCTGCATCATGAATTCATTCAACGCAAGGATGAGAAGCACCAGAGGAATGAAGGTAATGGTCATCGAGGAGGCGTGGAAGGCGATCGCCAACGAGACGATGTCGGGCTATCTCGCAGGATTATGGAAGACAGCACGCAAGTTCCAGACATCAGCTGTTGTCGTTACACAGCAGGTATCAGACATCATGTCCTCTCAGGTGATCAGGGATACCATCCTACAGAACTCTTCCGTGAGGATCCTCCTTGATCAGTCAAACAACCGCAACAGTTTCTCACAACTTCAGGAACTTCTCGGTCTGAGTGACCACCAGAAGGATATCATCCTGTCCATGAACAGAATCCACAGGGAAGGGCTTCGATACCGGGAGGTATTCATTTCACTCGGCGACAAGCAGTACGGTGTATATGCTACGGAAGTTTCACCAGAAGAAGCGGTATGCTACGAGTCCAACAAAGAAAAGAAGCGACCGTTCCTGGAACTGTCAAAGAAGATCGGCGCCATCGGGGCAATACGAAAACTGACAGGAGGCGGATGATGGAAAGAAGAATAAAAACAACTGTCATCTTGTGCCTTTTCTGCCTTAACACATGGGCACAGCAGATCGTCATCGACCCCAGTCAGATCGCAGCTTCAGCCACCAATGCCGCTGAACAGGTGGACTATATGCTTGACCAGTTGGGTGAACTTGCACATCTGGGAGAGCAGATGAACACCATGCGCGAGCATATTGACAATGTCTTCGGAGAGGACGGCATCGGCGGCAAGACCATCAGCGTCTTACAGGATCTAGGTACTATCGCACGGCTGACTGAATCCTACAACAGCACCATGAAGATGACAGAGATGTACGCTAAACAGATGCAGGAGATGGACAGATACAGACTCTCTGATGCCAATATGATGCTCTCCTACCTCAATTCCATGAAGACCCAGGTGGAACTGGCCATCGAGACGGCAAAGAAGATTCTCAACACCATCGGATTCTCGAAGATGGAGAAGAAGCAGGAGGTCGAGAAACTTATTGACGAGATGGAGTCCAACCTCAAAAGCATGGAAAAGGTCATGCAGATAGAAACCCAGTCCACCGTCATAGCTGAAGGGCTCAATGACTTCATGGAAGTCGTGGACAGGGAGATGACGGCAGAAGGATTTGTGGCCGCCAAGCAGGGTTATGGAAGCAGCAGGAGTGCGGCGTCAGGCTCGCTTGGGGTGATTTCGCTTATCCTCGGTCTTCTCGGCATCGCTTCCTGCGCACTCGGATACCATCTGTTTGTCAGCGGTGGCATCGTCGGGGACCCGACCTCTGAACAGGTCTTCATACGCATTGGCGAAGCCTTCCTTGCCGCGACAGTGGCAATCAACATCATCGCAAGTCTGTTTCACATCAACCTCTGACATCTATGATACCACTTTCAATATGGAACACTCTTGAGACGGTAAGAGATACTGTCCTGTCCGGCAAGGTCGAGGCCGTCGGCTCATCTGCTGCTGTTCTGGCAGCCATTCTGGCCGCAGCATCGCTGTTGAAGTTGTCCAAGGATTACATACAGGGACAGCCTCTTGACATCTGGGACCTTATCCGCCCTGTCACCCTGCTTACGCTTGTATGCCTGTTCGACTCATTGGTTCTGGGTCCTCTGAACTCCCTTGTAAATGTGTTCACAAGAGATGTTGCAGATGCCGTCAGTGTCAGTACAGGAGAATACATCTCGCAATGGGGAGAAAACATAAGGCAGATGACCGTATATACGGCCGCTGATTCGATGAATGAAGCAGCCCAGGAGATCGCTGAGATTGCAGAGGACAAATCTGCCATCGGAAGATTCTTCTCCACCCTCTGGATAGGAATGAAGAAGATGATCATGTATCGTTTCAGCCTTACCTCAATGGGACTTGGAGCTCTTATTGGCGGCATCCTCTTCATGTTCGTGAAGATACTGCTCTTCGTTCAGCAGATTCTGTGCAACACATATCTCCTGATGAACTCCCTGCTTGGACCGTACATCATGGCCTTGGCGATACTCCCCGGATATGAGACCGGCTTGAAGAACTGGGTAGCACGATACATCCAGATTGCCATGTGGATCCCCATCGGCTACTTCATACTCTACATCAACCTACAGATCGGAAAGGCCTTCTGCACGATTGCAGCAGCGGGACAGACCGGTCTTGCTATGGACTGGTTCATGATAGCCCTTCAGATTGTGGCACTCGTATCCGTGTCCAGCGTGCCGAAGATGGCAGCCTGGGTCATCGAATCGACAGGAGCTAACGATGCCCACAGCGCCTTTTCACAGCCAGCTAGGCAGATGGCTAGAAAATTCATGAAATTTTAATGACCAAACTATATGGAAAATCTCATCAAGCATTTCAACAGTATCGACACTTCATTCAGGAAGATGAAGTTTGTCACCGTTCTGTCTCTCGTCTGTGCCGTCGTCATCGCTTTAGGCTCGGTCGCAGCCTCTGGGTGGTTCATGGAAAAGGCAGGAGGTACCATCTATGTCGTTGACAAGGGATCTGCCGTAATGGCCACACGAAGTCAGGATGACAGTAACAGGGAACTGGAAGCCATAGATCATGTCTCCAGGTTTCACGAACTCATGTTCAACCTTTCCCCAAGTGCCGAATCGATCCAAAGAAACCTTGACCGGGCTCTGGTCATGAGCGACAAGAGCGCGTACGACTACTGGATGGACCTCTCTGAAAGAGGATTCTATCAGAGGCTCATATCCGCCAATATTTCCCAGGAATTCGTGGCCGACTCCGTCAAGGTCGATATGTTGTCATATCCACACAATGTAACGACTTATGGCAAACTGTTTCTCCTGAGGGAGAGCAACATCACAGCATATCAGTTCGAGAGCACCTGCAGGCTCATTGATGTGGAACGTTCACAGAACAACCCGCACGGTCTTATGATCGAGAGGTTCACCGTGACCCGGAACGAGAACATCGGAACACGAAAGAGACACTGACCATGCTACGGCTCTATCAATACATCTGCGAACGATTCTCATCATTCATGAGCACACATGAGAAGGACCTGTTCACAACGGGAGCAAGGCTGCTGGCTGTTGCCTGCATCATAGTGGCAGTCTGCATCGCCAGGAAGTGCTCATCACAATTATTCTGACGGATATGAAAACCACAACAAGAAACGCCTGCATTCTTTTTGGAATTGCAGGTACAGCCATCATCGTCGCTCTGGCATTCACAAGGGGAAAAGAGAAAACGGAAGAGGCTTCATCCCAAAATGTCTACATAGAAGTCCCGGAGGCGGAAGGTGTAGACATCACCGAATCCAAATCAGAAGCCTACCTGAAGGGCACAGGAGAAAAATCAAAAATCGAGGCATATTGGGATGATTGCAGCTCCGACAAGGAAACACCCGCGCAGGAGCAGAAAATCCATTCTAACACCGTTTCCTCGCCTTCTGGTGCTTCAGCCGAAGAACTGCTCGGTCTGAATGATCATGGCACACACTCCCCTGCTCCGAAGAAGGCTCCGTCCAACCCATATAGGGAGACGGCACAGGAGCGGGAAGCAAGACACCAACGACGGCACGAAGAAGCCATAGAACTTGCGGAAAGGATGCAGGAGGGGCAGGACACCGACAAGAAAGCAGAACCATCCGATAAACCTTCTGAGGAGACTAAGGAAGCACCGCCTGCAACGGTCAGGAAATCCGAAGCCGTTTCTTCTCCTGACGGATGGGGATCAGGGCTCAGTTCTCTTGACGAAGATAATTCAGAAGCTCCTGACGACCCTTACGCACCGTTCCGATGCATGTTCGCCAGAGAATCGAAGATAACGGACGGACAAAGGGTTACCGTCATACTCCTTGATAACCTCACGGTATCCGGTATTTCTGTACCCAAGAACACCCATCTGATGGCGACATGCCAGCTATCCACAAGACTGGAGCTGGAGTTTTCAAACATAGAGATAGGTGGCAGAATCCTTTCTCTAGGATATGAGGCCTACGACATCGACGGTTCTAAAGGCATATACTGTCCCGATGTGGGATCTACCGGCAAGACTGTCAGAAGCCGAGGGACGGACATCATCGGCAGTTCACTCTCCGGAAGATTAGGGCGGGTGGCCAGGGAGGTAACTTCCACCGGCATATCACTCATCCAGAACGCAGACGGGCAGAGAACAGTCAGCGTTCCTGCAGGATACACATTCTTCATAGTAAAAAAGAAACTGAACTGACATGAGGACAATAGCCATACTTGCTCTTACATTCGTGCATTGCATCTATGCGTGTGCCCAGATGGACACCTTGTGGATATCCGATGCGTATACGACTCACATCATATTCTCCACTGATGTGACATATGCAGACTTGTCCAACAGCAAGACCGTTGCCGCAAAAGTCGTCGAGCAGAACAGGAATATATTGGCACTTAAAGCTAGATGCGAATTTCAGGAATACACTAGCGTCTCCGCCCTTGAATCAAACGGAACAATGCACACCTATATCGTTGGGTACAAGGGAAGTCCTACCAGACTCATAGTGGATACGAGAGAGTCGCCCACAAGTTCAGCTGCTAGCGGTTATTCCGGAAGCAATGTAACGTCGAACAGAAAGGCAGACGCTCCGACACTGCCCCAGATGCTTGCCGCTCCGCAGCGAATCCATCATCTTGGCGCAAAGGCATACGGCATAACAGTCCTGTGCGAAGACATAATATCATACAGTGATGTCACATACATTACCCTGTCCATCCGGAACAAGTCTGGGGTCAGCTACGATATCAAGGATGCTACTTTCGTAGTCGAAAGCAAGAAGAAGAGCAAGAGGAGCGTATCCATCGAGAAGACCGTATTCCCGGAGGGAAGGCATGGCAGCCTCATATGTCCAGCAGGAGGTCGTTCCCGCATGGCGTACTCCTTCAAGAAGATGACCCTTTCCAATGACCAGGTACTTAAGGTATATTTCTACGAAAACGGTGGCCAAAGAAATCTTGAGCTGACCATAGACACCAACGACATCAACAAGTCTGGAAGACCATGAATTCACTATCAGAACAGCAGGTACTGCTGTACAACGGTGACTGTCTTGAGATCATGAAGGACATACCGGACGGCAGCATAGATCTGATCCTCTGCGACCTGCCATACGAGACCCTTAACAGAAGTAACAGGGGAGCTTCATGGGACAAGATGATTCCTCTTGACAAGCTATGGGAGCAGTACGACAGAATCATCAACGACACCGGAGCGATAATACTATTCGCTCAGGGGATGTTCACAGCCAGGCTGATGCAAAGCAGGCCTGACCTTTGGAGATACAACCTCGTCTGGGACAAGGTTCTCTCCGGAGGATTCCTGAACGCTAAAAGAATGCCGCTGAGATCCCATGAGGACATCTGTGTCTTTTACAAGAAGCTGCCGAAATACAACCCTCAGATGAAGGAGGGAAAACCTCTGCACGGGAGAGGCACCTCATACAGAAGCAAGAATCTCACGAACAACTGCTACGGAAGCCTGGGCACGGCGGATGATTCACGCAAGGGCAGTACCGAGAAATTTCCCACATCCATAATCAGATTCCCGAAACCACACCCAAGCACTACCGTTCATCCTACACAGAAACCGGTTGAACTATGCGAATGGCTGATACGTACCTTTACTGATCCAGGCCAGACTGTTCTTGACAATGCTATGGGTTCCGGAAGCACTGGTGTTGCCTGCCTTCGTTGCGGACGGAAATTTATCGGGATCGAGCTGAACGGAGGTTTCTTCGAGATTGCAAGAAACAGGATCCGCATATAGACAAGGGAGTGCCGCTCGTTATGAGTCCGGCACTCCCCTGCTTTAGCCTATTATATAAAAACGCATTGTGGAAACACATACAGCATTTTTATATAAATATATTTTTATATAAAACTATTTCACTTTCGAGATCTGAGTACTAATGAAATTGGAAATAAGGTCTATATAGAAATCGTCTATAGAGAGTTCTTCTGCCTTATGGCTGAATGATTCTACAACCGATACCACCTGTGAGATTATTGAGTCTGTATTACGCACGTCATTTTCCGAGGCAAGTCTCAGGAGCTGGTTTCTGGAGACAAGTCTATCACTCTCTTCTATTGACATCACATGCCTGTCACCAATGAAGCGGTTCTTGTAATTGACCGTGAAGGTCACGTCATATGCAGGTGACAGTCTCCAAGAACCATTTTCGGACATTATGAATGAAAAGTTCTTATCATGGTCATCCGTCACTCCCGCAATATAATTGAATACCGCACGCCTGAACAGCTGTTCAACATCATGATATGGGAGACGCAGCATACGGCAGGCACGGAATATCTCATCATACGAGGTTACTTCGCCACAAAGTGAACGCAGGGTCGCTGAATGCAGCTTCATACCACCTTTGCGATCAAATCTCTCTGTAAGGAAGTGGTTGACTCCAGAAACTGGCAAAAGTCGTGAAAACTCCATATCAATTCCACATTCAACAGCCATCCGATAGTACACATATTCTATCTCAGCTGTAGGCCATGTATCTGAATCCTTGAACTTCAAGATACACTGTGTGAAGTCTTCGGGAAGAAGAATCTGACCGGAACGGATCTCTCCAGTATTCCAGTTTATTGCAACAATAGCCTTGGGATGCTTTCCTCCTGCACTCATACCTACGGACATCAGATCGTTTATTTCCGGTCTGTCCTGCATATTCAGCACCGTTCCTTCACGTGCCGACTCAATTTCCTTGGCCAATGCATAGAGTTCCTCCAGCACTATTGCATCGTCAGATGAAGGATTATACATCTGAGGGACAAACTCAAAGCCACCCATACCTCTCTTGCCTATGAATGCAAGTTTATCAACGGAGGTGATATCGTGATTGCGCAGATTGTTGGATTCAATCCACTGCGAAAACACCTGATTGCCCCAATCGTCAGGAAGCGATCCGCTCAGGAATCTAGGGAGTCCTTCATATTCTCCTTGCCTGCAAATATCTGACATTCCTTTCTTCACGAGGTAAGTATCCAGTTTGTATGGTCCTAGCGGATCAACATCAAACCCATAGGTATGATAATCTGGATTGAATGATACCACGGACCCGACCTTCCCAAAGCCTTGCCTGTAACCTCCTTGCCACTGTATCTTACAAATCTCCCTCCCATACAGAAGGACGGTCAGCACATTATTTTTCATCTTTACGTTTCTTGACTCTTCGTTTCACATTACTATCTACTGATGGACGATCATACAGACTTGTCGGCATGTCTGGTATGAACTCCGCAATACCTTCCAATTTCTGGATAGCACGCATAAGGGCAACAAAGTTATCCAGACGTATAGCCGAGCCCTCTCCCCTCTCGAAACGCACGATTGTCATAACCGAGACACCTGTCTGGTCCGACACTTCTTTTTGAGTCAGACGCAAGGCAATTCTATAGTCTCGGAATCTCTGTCCAAGCAGAACTACTATATCATTATTGGACTTCTCGTAGATGTCCATGAGTGAAAAATTTGTCATAGCACTGCAAATATACATATTTGTTGATTTATTACAAATATTTATCCTTAATTTTTCATTTATGATATATTATAATACTGATGTTGATGATAAGGATGCTTTCATATAGTCAGTCCTAGCCATAGAGGGCAATATCTTCCTTAAAGAAATGACAGCCAACGCTCGTAATAGAAAAGATAATCACATCATACGAGGTGCCATATGACTACCGCATAAGGCATTCAGGAACACAAAAAGAAAAATTTGACATCATCAGAGATAAAGACTTACCATGCTTATATTCACAAATAAATCTATAATATAATAGCACATAACGTCATTTTATATAAATATATTTTTATATAATTATATAAACCTATAAAGGATTAACGTCGCGGGTCCGTAATGATTCTCTGGCCTTTCTCTTGTACAGTCTTATTATATCTTCCGAAAGATTACAGCTATTGACATAGGCTCTGGTAAAATCCGGTATCTTAGCCAAGGCCGTGGCCAGAAGCCAGGCAATAGCCATTCTCACATAATAAGGTTCCTCCCCTATCGCGACACCTTTTCCTTCCGGCACTACCATTCCCCTAGCCTTCCTGACTGATATATACTCAGATTGAATGGAGTCAATCTTTAGACTGTCCAGTTTGAGGCAGATCTTAGGGAACCACTCCGCGTCAAGAAGATTAACCATAGCCATAACTACAGCGAAACGAACCTCGAATTCACTGCACGAATCCCAATATGGCAATAGAAACTCCCAGAGCTGCTGCTTATCCTTTACCCATTTTGCATTGCAACAGAATGTATCGCATACTCCCCAGTTGTCTATAACTGGAATATAATCAGACAATAGGGATTTACGTACCTCCCAAGAAACTTTTACCGAATCGATGACAAGTCCCCATATGACAATCTCCTCATAAGTAAGGCTGAAGGGATCCACAGCATGGCAGGCCTTGAACTCCTGAAGAAGCTTCATCACATCCGAACTCTTAGACAATTGCTTAGCCAGGTGCTTCATCTCCGGTACATGAACACCTAGGACCCTTCTGCCAGGAAGGGCATTGATAATTCTTATATGTCCCTCACGATAGCGTGGCTCTGTCAGGAATCTTTCAGAGATCAGAGGTGTCAGAAGATGCTCTATCATATAAAAATATTTTTATAGTTTTATATATTTATATAATTATATTTTTATATAAATGTGCGATATAATTAATTTGAAGAGGATTTTGCAAAAGTATCCAGAGTATCTGCTGCCCATCTGAGAGACTGAATCAGAGTATCTAACTCAGAGTCACCTCCAAACATAAGCTCTACCTTAACCTCACCTGATTCAGATCTAGATACCTTCGCATCAAAATCTGAATCAGCAATATTCTCTATAGACACATAAGTTCTGCCACCATGACCGGAGTCACCGCCATGATAACCATTGGTAGCAACTGTAACTCCAAGAACATTCAGGAACCCGAATTCTGTCGAGTCCTTTCTATCACATACGTCTAAATCTCTAAAGTCTGCCATCATCTGTAAGTTTGTTCAAATATAATAAAAGTAAACGAATGAATAGGGGAGAGTGATTATAGAAAAATATATTTCTATAAAAGTATAAATATATAAAACAGGATTACCCTACAGAACTAGACCTGTGTTAATAAATACAGCTATCGATGTTAACCAGAAGGGTAGGAGAGTGGCAGCAATTGACACAGATTTATATAAATATATTTTTATATTTTTATAGTTTTATATAATATTGTTGTACATATTACTTTGCAATGATATTATATAAATATATTTTTATATAATTATATAAATAAATCCGGCCTTGAGACAATTCTCAAAACCGGAATATCAGAATGAAAGGGTAGGGGAGTGCTACAACTTTCCGTATTTCTTCAACAGATCCTCGACAGCCTCACAATAGAGATCGCCATAGGATTTGCCAGTATCAAACTTTATGTAACCGAGAAGTCTCTTCATCTCCTTATCGATGTGGAAGCTCACGAGCTCTCTTGAACTGTTCTTGCTTACCTTTTCTGCTGCAGGCTCTGCTGGAACAGGAGCAGGTGTAACATTGCGGACCGGAACGCGCGTATCTACAACCGGTGTTGCCGGGGTCTCTTTAGCCAAGGCATCCTTGAGAGGGCTGTTAGTCTGTCCTCCAAGTGTAGCTTCCCTGAATCTTTCAAAAGGGTCCTTCTTTGCCATAACTTATATTTTTATATAAATCTATAAATATATTTTTCTATAAAATTCTGTTCTAGTCCTGTAAAATGCGTAATGCTAGCTGCTGAGCAACTTCCACATAATCACTTGTAGCCTTACCGCTAGGATCAAGATCATAGATACTTTCCTTCAAAGCGACGGCCTGCTGCATCTTTGTTGCCTTTCGTATTACAGGTTCGATTACAGCCTGACCAAGATCCTGTTTGATCTTATTGAGGTAAAGTTCTGAGACCTTATTTTTCTCATAGCGAGTAACGATAACTCCCGTGAGCTTGAGAGCCTTGTTAAGTCTTTCGTTTCCCTTGACATCCGCAAAGAGATTGGCCACCATAACCAGACCGGAGTAACTGAGCTGGTCAGCTGTTGTCACCATCACCAGGTGATCCGCTGCAATCATCGCGTTATATGTAATGAGTCCGAGGGCAGGCGGACAATCGATGAGGATGAAATCGTAGTTCGCCTTTACATCTTTCAGAAGGTCAAGAAGGAGATATTCTCTTCCTGCAAATGCTGCAGTGTCTCTGTCAAAATTTGAGAGGGAAAGATCAGATGCGACAAGATCCATATTTTCCCCGATATGCTCGATAGAGAAAAGATCCGGATTCTGGAAAGCATCCCTGATGGAGAGTTCCCTCTGAGAAGGATCGAGTGGAGAAATGATCGAAGTCAGGTTGGCCTGTGAATCGAGATCCACGAAAAGGATCTTCTTTCCCATTCTTGCCCAAGCCTGACCGATGGCTACGCAGGTAGTCGTTTTACCGACGCCTCCCTTGTTATTTGCAAAACATATTGTCTGTCCCATAGTTATCATATTTGAATGCAAATTTATATAAAAATATAAACATATCAAAATATAAATATAGAAATCTATAAATATATTTTTATATAAAAATGCGGTTAAAGAACATCAGAGCCTGTTACAAGAATCATGCAGGGGAGTGTAGTATATGTATTGAAGAGAACTGTAAAGCTTGAGTAGCTATTATAAAAACGAGGAAAAGAATTATGTATGAATATATGTAAGGGGAAACAGCAAGAGAGAAGATATATTACTGATATTCAATGCTTTATAGATGCAATAAAAAGTATTTTCGCGAGAAAGAGAATAAATGCTGATAGTATAAAAGCGAGAAAAAGAATGTAATAACGATGAGATCTGGAGGGCTCTTAGAATAGAAGTCATATTGAAAGGATCTGTTTCTTTTTTCGCTAGTTCTGATGTGTATCTAAAGGACAGAACTTATTAATGTCTTAACGTGAATTTTTGATCCGATCGTAACCATTTGTTATCCAATCAGTATTCTGAGGTTCCTTTTCATATTAAGACGAGTCCTGGAATATTGTTGCGCGAGTTTAAGAATATAGAATATCTTAAATAAAGCGAGAATAGGAATTATCAGGCTATTTTGACGAGTTTTGGAATAATAAATTTGATCCTGCGGTTCGTTTGGTGCTTCTGCATCACTATTTATGGTCTTCTTTTCTTTTCTCAGTGTTCTGCAGCGTTTTCGTTTAATGTATTATAAAAGTATTTTACAATACTTATTAATGTCTTAACATGTTTCGTTAATTTTTAATTATTTATCTATGAATCAGCATTTTATGTTGCCACAATTAAATTAATTAGCGAGTTTTGTAATAGTATTCAGCGAGGTATATAATTATGGATAGTCGCCTGTTTTGCGAGGTATGTAATCATGGTTTTAAAAATGCGAGTTTTGTAATAAGTGCTGTCTCTTCTCTTGATGAATTTGCTCTTGTTTGCTCGGATTATTGATCTTTTCCAGATCCGATACTGCTTTCATTTTATGTTGAGTTTTGTGATTGAAAATGTAGCGTTTATCTTATAGTTGATTAATCTGGATTTTATATTTAGCGAGTTTTAGAATAATTTGGCCGAACTGATTTTAAATTATTGTTCTCGCAAATTTCTGCGTGAAAATTCTTGATTTTTGCGAGAATGTATTTATCTTCTCAAGTTTGACACTTGCTTTCTAAAAAAGAGAGTTCACATAGGGGCCTCAGGTAGCTGTAATGGCGATCTTGGGGTCCCATCGCTTTTGCGATATTCGTGGCAATATGACGGTTACTTCTCTGCTTTGGCGTTCTTCGTTTGTGCGATTATAGTGTTCATCATTCTCTTGGTCGTTATCTGATAGTCCGTACGGAACCCGGCAGAGCCGTGCAGCCTGTTAGTGAGTTCAGTGCGTGTGTATGCAGGCAGATAGCCCTCGCCGCCGATGAAGGTCATATCCATGTTTCTCAATGTCTTTATCAGCTCGTGGACAGAGAAGAGTTCATCTTTGCCCTTTGCTAGATTTACTCTTTTCAGAAGATACTTCGTAAGAAAAAGGGCAAGGAAGCATGTCAGAAAGTGCGCTTTTATCCTTTCATCCCTTCTGAGGAATACCGGTCTTGACTTGAAGTCAGTCTTGGTTATCCTGAAGCCGTCCTCTATCTGCCATCTGTACGAATTGAACTTCAATATGTCGGTGACCTTGTCCTCCAGATCTGTAGCAACGGCATAGAAGCCGTCGAACCTTGATTCCTGATCAATCATATCTTGATCTATGGAGTAGCTGGTAATGATAGCCTCTTCTCCATCGCCTGTACATGAGGTCTGCTTAATGAACCTCGACGGGCTGTTCTGCGACTTCTTTTCCACAGAACTTGCCCCCTTTTCAATCTTGGCTTCTGCTCTCGCAACCTGCCTTTCACGCAGCCCTGACAGATAATTACGGTACTTTATGGAATAAGTTACAATGAGACGTTGAGCAATCTCCTGAGTGACACCGTCTATTTTCACTTTATCCTTCACCCATGTTTCTTTGTAGAAAGTCCTGTCGTAATACTCGCTCCCATCCAGCTCGGTTATATCGTAAGATTTGCCGTTATCGATCGGATTACCGTATTTGTCCCAGCATTGCATCTTCCACCCGTCCGTTTTCAGAGCCCAGTCCTGACGGTCCTTCTTGAGACGTTTGAGAGACTGCACCGTTATGTAGGCACGTTCACCCACATCATTGTGCAGCCTGTTTTCATATGATGACAGTCCTGCATCTGTACATACCACCATCTTGGATATACCGAACTTCTCATGCAGGGTAGCCTCTAACGGCTTGAGCGTCACCTGCTCATTTGTGTTGCCAGGGTTAATGCAGAAAGCTAGAGGCATACCATCCATATCCATGAACATACCCATCTGTACTATGGGATTGGGACGATTCTCCTTTGAACGGCCATACTGGCGCAGCCCGCCTTCTTCCTCACTTTCGAAGAAGTAGTTTGTACAATCATAGTATATGACACCGGTATTACGCTTCATCACCTTGAGGCTGTTCTTGAACAGGTCAGCCTGCAGTATTTCGCTTTCAGAAGCCAACAGACTCAAGCCGCGATATATCTGATGTAGCTCTACAGAAGGCTGCTCAGCAAAGTTCTTTGCGTCTTCCAATGACGACTGTTTGGAACCGGGATAAAGGATGCGGGTATACACGAGAAGCTTCAGAATCTCGTTCATGTCAAACTCCGCCTTATGCTTCTTGGATATCTTATTACAGATCTTATCCAGGCCAAACTTATGATATGCGTTCTGCAAAAAGAGATAACCTATATTAAAGCCGTTCCTCTCTCCATTTTTGATAAGCTTGTTTGTGGAAAGTTCGAAGCGGACTTTCTCGCGAGCATCACGCTCTTGCTTGCCCAACTTTGCAACATAAGCTTTGGCGGCTCCTTCGGGGTCTTCCGGACCAAATCTCTCGATCAAGTCCTCAAGCGAACCTAACTTCTCGACAATCTTAGACGAATATTTACCCTCAAGGGTTCTGAATGACTTTGCAACATAGTATGTGCAGGAGTTCTTTGAACGTGTAATTTGTAGCCTCATAACGCATAGTGCCATATAATGCCACGAAGATACGAATTAAATTTGACAAAAAAAAGCCCGCAGAGGGCTTTCTATTAAAAAATATTGAAAAATATGTGTCAAACTTCCGAGTCGCCTGTTTTGCGAGGTATGTAATCATGGTTTTAAAAATGCGAGTTTTGTAATAAGTGCTGTCTCTTCTCTTGATGAATTTGCTCTTGTTTGCTCGGATTATTGATCTTTTCCAGATCCGATACTGCTTTCATTTTATGTTGAGTTTTGTGATTGAAAATGTAGCGTTTATCTTATAGTTGATTAATCTGGATTTTATATTTAGCGAGTTTTAGAATAATTTGGCCGAACTGATTTTAAATTATTGTTCTCGCAAATTTCTGCGTGAAAATTCTTGATTTTTGCGAGAATGTATTTATCTTTGCTCGCAATAATACGAAATTGCTTATTCTTAATCTCGTTTAATATGGCCAATCAGTCTGAATCCAAGGAAATTATTTCTAAGGAAGTCGTTGAGTCGTACATATTCTCAACTGTTCGTCACGACTTCGGTATATATTCAGAGCGTCTTTTGCTGCGTCTTGTGGAGCTCGCCCAGTGCGAGATCAACGGACTTGACTTCAAGGGAGGAACTGATATAGGAAAGGTGTCAGTTGGGCAATGGGGCCATGCAGAGATTGTGATACCTGTCAAGGACATACTTTCTGGAGAAGATGATACCAATTATACTAAGGCAAAGGCTTCGGTCAGGGGCCTAATGGGCAAGTTCCTGGAGTATGAAGATGACAGTACGTATAAAGCGACCCATATTCTTAATGATGTTGATGTGGATAAGATCTCTGGCAAGATGGTTATCCAGGTAAACAAAAAGGTATGGGATGCCATGCTTGATTTCAGTAAGGGATTCAGGAAATATGAGCTCGAGACAGCTACGAAGCTTCGCGGTAAGTATTCTCTTCGAATATATAAGCTGGTCAGCAAGCAGACGCAGCCCATCACATATCTGATCGAGGATCTTCGAAAGATGTGGGGCCTGACTGAAAAGTATAAGAAGGTGGACGACTTTGTAAAGAATACGATAGTGGCCGCCAAGGAGGAGCTTGACAGGGTCAGTCCGTATTCATTTGATTATGTTCTGAATTCTGCCAAGACAGCTGAAGTGAACAAGGGCAGAAAGGGTAGGCCGGCGATCACGTCGGTGACCTTCTTTCCGATTCACCGTATGAACAATGAGTCTACCGATGCAGTGCGAAAGAGCGTCGATCCGTCAATGATGCTTGACAGGATGGTAAGTGACCTGCTCAGAAACAAGTTGGGATTCGACTGGCAGGGCATTAAGGCGAATATATCTCTCTTCGATATAGCGCAGAAGCAGTTCGACCTCTTCACATTCCTGAACCAGGTTGCTCCTAAGGCACTCAGAGCTGTGAATCCTCAGGGATATGTGATCAATGCGATAAAGAAGCATCTCAGTGAGCATTACGGAATCGTCATTGAAGGTGGAATCATCCTTCAGGACAAGAAGATAGCCAAGAAGGCAACGGTGACAAGGAAGGAACCGACATCGCTTAAGGATATATTTGGGGGAGTGGATGAACAGTGATGAGAGTTTCCGATAATCACATAAGTTACGAGATCCATCCGGATGTGTGCGCTGGAACCATCGGAAGGGATGCGGCCTTGCCGTGTCCTGTGCTTCAGATGAATCAGGTGCATGATGTTCAGGTCGCCGTAGTGGACCGGCCTGATGTAACTCCTGATGAATTAGATGGCTTTGATGCTATGGTAACCAACCTTGCAGGTTTGGCTATAGGTGTAAGAACTGCCGACTGCGTTCCTATCCTCCTGTATGATCCTGTAAGGAAGTCTGCAGCAGCTGTCCATAGCGGATGGAGAGGAACTGTCGCAAAGATATTGCGTAACGTAATTACCAAGATGTCAAATGTTTATGGTACGCAACCGTCTGATTTGCTAGCGGTAATCGGTCCTGGAATATGTACTGACTGTTTTCAGGTAGGGGAGGAGGTCGCCCTGAAGTTCAAGGAGGCCGGTTTCAATCTGGATTCCGTGTGGTCGTTCCGTGGCCCGAAGACTGGAGCAGGAATGTCGGGTGGTCATCATATAGATCTGAAGGAGGCCTGCCGTCAGACTCTTGTAGAATGTGGTATCAGAAATGAGAATGTCCAGATTTCGGATATCTGCACATACGATGACAACCATCTTCTGTATTCTGCAAGAAAGGAAGGCATCGAGTGCGGACGAAACATTACGTACATAATGATTCGTTAGAAGAGCTTCTCCAGCTTGCTCCGTGTTCCCGGGTAAAATTTTTCGACCTGAGCTATCAGTATCTCACGGGATTCATCCGGTGTGCAGTTCACGAGAATCTCGTTTTCCGTGCATGGCTCCAGATATTTTGTCCAGAACGGATTCTCAGAAGGTTGAGAAAATACTTCAAACAGAAGGTCGGGTGTTGTGATCGAGTTTTTCTGCCATCCCTTGTATTCGCAGTTTGGTCCTCTGTAAACCCTTGTGATATCTCCAACTATAGTCCACGTTCCCATGTCAAGATATTGAATCAGGAAATCTACTGCCTGCTTCTTTATGTTCGGAAGCAGATATTTTTCCAGGTGACCGCCTATCCGCTTTCTGGCTTCTGGCGGAACGAGTTCTTCAAGAAGCGGTCTGATCTCTGACGAGTCGAGTGACTCTCTTTCGCGGATCGAGTCAAGTAGGGTAGGGGAGAAGAGCTGCATCAGTTTGTCATCAAGGGTCTTTGCCTTGAATCTTCCTCCTACTGGAATCTGATATTTCGGAAGACTTCTTCTCCAGTTCATCAGATGTCTGTAGAACTCGACTGTTGCGAAAGCAGATTTCCTGCTGATGAATTTTCCATAGACAATGCCTTCTCGAACAGCTTCGACTTTCCAGTCCCATGGGCCGAGCTGATCTGAGGTTGTGAACCAGAAGTCAGGGTCGGTTATTTCCTGTATGGACCATCCGGGCACAATGTTCTTGGAGAAAGGTATTATTCCAATCTCCTTGATTGCATTTATCATGCTCTCTGGCGAGTATACATTTGTGAACAGGTCCATAACTGATTACAAATATAACATCTTTTTCTATAGGATAGATTGCTCGGTGTATTTCCAATTTTCGCTGGTTTTGCCCCCTTTTCCTAAAGTTGTGTTTTTGTTTGTTGTTTTTTTGTTGCCATTACCAACAAAAAGTTTATATATTTGTTAGAAAATAAAGGTAGAAATGCTTGGAGTACAGAAATTGGTCTTGGATAAGATCCGGGAAATGGAGCGCGGAACGATATTTTTTATCGATGATTTCATCGGGCTTGGCAGTCCTGGTGCGATAAGGCTTGCATTGATGGAACTCAAGAAGCAAGGTCTGATTCTGCGTCCTGCGCGTGGTATATACTGTTATCCGAGAATCAGGGGAGAATACTCTGGCTATTCTATGCCTACGGCAGAGAGTATTGCCGAGGCGCTCGCAGCTAAAGAAAGAGTGAGAATCGTGCCTTATGGAGATCATGCGGCCTTCAAGTTGGGACTGACAGGGCTGCAGGTGTCACATCTGAAATATCTTACTGACGGAGCATCAAGAGTGATAAACCTGAGCAGCGAGAAGAAGATATTCTTTAACCATACATCAGAGGTTAAGATATTTGACTTCTGCAATGATACTATGCAGATGGTCGCCTCCGCGATAAGGGTACTGACCGAAGAATGTCTCGATGCCGAGAAGAAACGAATTATTCACAAGCATCTCAGGACTGTTCCCGAAGAAGAATTCATGAAAGACATTACTATTCCTCCAGCATGGGTGGGTAAGATAATGATGGACATCTGGAACAACTGATCCTTTTAATCCAAGGTTTTGGCCCGCTCGGCCATGCAACTCTCTGGCTAAGTCTCACAAGATTCCTGGCATTGGATACGCCGGGACGCATTTCATGGAAAGGTGCTCAATCTGGGCACCTTAAATTTTAGACTACGTTACAACATTTGCTGATAGCTATCCGTAATAAGCGTATTCTATGTAGGTGTTAACGCGAAACGGCTATGGCAATGGAATATATTCTTACTAAAGGTGAATGCTACCTTGAACGTTGTTCAAAAAATCATTATGAGGTATATCATATCCTGAAGGACTCAGATGACCTTAAGGATGTGGAATATGAGTCAATCATGATTACCCCTGAGAAGATCTACAATCGAGGCACGATGACGGAACCATATCCTTTCTGCTGTTCTTCGTTCAAGAAGGTCTCCCCAGCCCTTCTTGATCTGATAGAGAATACCAGCAAGGGTTTTGAGAAAGAGGTAAGGCTACTTCTTGATTCTGTCGGATATGATCCGGATGAGGAATTGGCTCCTGGCAAGTGCTTCTCTCTTCAATTCAGAAAGGACCTCTTTGAGTTTGCCAGAGTAAATTGGTTCGAGGAGGTTGATGATGAGGCGGTAGGAGTGTGTCCGATCTACGAGCTCGATAAACCAGGCGGGGAGGTACATGGAGAGTACATCGTCATGGCAGACCATGCCCTGTACAAGTTTCGCAGCTGGCTCATCTATGAGAAATACATTGAAAATAATGACAAGTGCTGCTATACATATCCGTCTTCTCTTTTCGATATGATAGACGACATTCTGACACAGCGACTGAAATACTTCTGGAACCTGTTTAGGAAGTATCTCCACACTCAGAATATCAATTGGGAGACAGATACAAGATAGGGACGACTGTCCATGACTGTCGTCCCGTTAGGGGATTAGATGATAGATATGCAGACAGGCAGATTCTATTTCAATGTCAGCGTCTCAAAAAGGGACATGACGGTATTGGAAACTATAAACTAGACATGAACATATGAAGGTAATTTTGCTATTGACGATTCTTGCAACGGCAGCCATGACCGCCGTTGCACTGGGTAGCAGGCGCAAGATCATTCGCCTCAGTAATGATCTTGCATTTTTAAAGGATAAGCTTGGCGAAGCCGAAAGGGAGAAAGCATTCTTGACAGACAAACTTTCTCGAGTAAGGTCGGAAGAAGGAGTAGGCGAGAGCACAGTCCTCGCCCTCATAGGGGAGATGGCCAGAATGGACAACAACCTTTACCACATGCAGGATGTGCCGGGACGCAAGCAGGTGATGAAGGCCCTTGACCGTATGAAAGTGTCTCTGCAGGCCGAGGACTACACCATTGTCCCATTGCTTGGCACGGCCTATAGAGAGGGCATGCAGGTCAACGCTGTTTTCGTTCCGGATGAAGGCCTGCCGGAGGGAATTGCAGTCATCACTTCCGTACAAAAGCCGCAGGTGAATCGTAAGGGGAGGATGATTCAGGCAGCAAGTGTGACAGTGGCCCAGAATGTATAACAGATAACTCATAAACAAATATGGACATCAACGGAAAGATCAACAGGGGCATCGACCTCGGAACCACCAATTCGGCCATTGCCGTCATGGAGAACGGTGTTCCCGTCATCAAGAAGAGCAGTACACAGAAAGATACAACTCCTTCTGTCGTATCCATTACCCGCAAGGGCGTCATCCATACCGGTGACACTGCGGCAAACGAGCTTGCAAATCAGGTACTTCGTGCCACCAAGACCTGGAGCGGCCGCTCAGCTGGCACCGACGTATTCAAGGAGTTCAAGCGCACAATGGGTTCGCTGGAGGTATATCGCAGCAAGAACCTTGGAAAGGATTTCACATCACAGCAGCTTTCTGCAGAAATCATAAAGGCGCTTGCTGCCTGTGCAGAAGCAAACGATGGCGGCTGCATCGTAATCTCCGTACCAGCAAAATTTGACGCGACGCAGAAGACTGCAACTGTAGAAGCAGCCAAGATGGCCGGCTTTCAGCATGTTGAGCTCCTTCAGGAGCCGATCGCAGCAGCCATTGCATTCGGTGTGACTACTGGACATAAGGACGGATTCTGGCTTGTATTTGACTTTGGCGGGGGAACGTTCGATGCGGCTCTTCTCCGCGTCGATGGAGGTGTACAGCAAGTCGTGGACACAGAAGGGGACAGCTACCTCGGCGGCAAGGATATCGATTATGCCCTTGTCGACCAGATCCTTCTCCCATATGTCGAGAAGAAGTTCAATGTGGCTAAGATCATTTCTTCGGAAAAGAAGATGGTGATGCTGCGTGAGGCTCTTAAGGTATATGCGGAAAGTGCGAAGGTCGCCCTCTCCACTGCACCTACCGCAGAGGTCCTTTCTGACCTCGGAGAGCTCGGATGTGATGACGATGGAAATGAGATCGAACTGGACCTTACTATCAGCCGGGAGATGGCGTATCCTATCATGGAGCCTTTCTTCAGGAAGGCCATCTTGATCTGCCAGCAGATTCTTGAACGCAACCATCTCGACGGAGACAAGCTCACAAAACTCATACTCGTGGGTGGTCCCACCTATTCCCCATATCTTCGTCAGATGCTGAAGGAAGAAGTCTCTGCCAATGTTGATTCATCAGTAGATCCGATGACCGCCGTCGCCAAGGGAGCGACACTTTATGCTGCGACACGAGATGTACCGGCGGAGCTTAAGGCAACGCCTGACGCTGATGCCGTTGAACTCGAACTCCACTACGACACCATGGCAGCAGGCACTACATCATATCTGGCCGTTAAGGTTAAGAATCAGGAATTTGTTACTGACGGCATGATGGTGGAAGTAGCGCGCGGAGACGGAGCATGGTTAAGCGGCAAGGTAGCATACGAGGATACTGGTATCGTGATAGAACTTATGCTTGTTGAGCACGCGGTCAACAACTTCACAGTATGCCTCTATGACAAGGTGGGACTTCGAGTGAAAGTTACTCCGGATAATCTTACCATCATTCAGGGCACTCAGGTCTCTGCCGCTCCACTCCCATATCATATAGGTTTCGGAGTGTGGGACACTGAAGCAGAACGTCAGGCATATGTACCTTTTATCGGACTTGAGAAGAGTAAGCCGCTGCCGGCTGTAGGTGTAGCTCACGGAAGGAAGACAACTATGAAGCTTGTTCCTGGCGACGATAACACTGTACTCAAGATTCCCGTTTATCAGGCAGCAAGCTACGTTGCTGGCTCTCCTGCATCACTATATGAATACGTGGCTGATGTCATCATTACAGGAGAGGATGTGGAGCAAGAGGTCCCTGCAGGCACAGAGGTAGAGATACTGGTTCATGCAGACAGCAGCGAGATGATGACATTCTCGGTGTCTGTTCCAAGTATCGACGGATACGAGGACATTATCAAGACACTTGATACATCTCCGCGATTCAGTTCTGACGATGCTGACCGTCTTATTGCCGAGTATGCCGTAAATGCACGCCGCACTCTCGATACGCTTGAATCGGAGGACATTGCCGTAGAAGTTCTCAAGAATCGCCTTCTTGCCCTTAAGCAGGGGCAGCGTCGCACCGAGAAGAAGGCTCTCGTCGAGCAGTACAGAGAACTTCTCCGGGAAATATACAAGCTTGAATGTGATACCGCATGGGACCGCACCATCGTCAAGGTTGAAAGACAGATGGCGTTCCTTAAGCTTCGTGAGATTACATATGGCGACGATAACAGCCGTCGTGCATTCAGCTATCTGGAAGCGTACATCGAAAGTGCGAAGGCAAACCGCGACGTCGCAGCTGCCAAAAACATCCTTGAAGAGCTCTCCCTGTTGAGAATCGATATTGAATGGAAGACACGCTTACCTATGAATGTAAGATGGTATAATATCAACTTCGATAATATCCAGTGGAAAGATAAGGAACTCGCGCGCAAGTATGTCGACAAGGCGATGGAGCTTATTGAGTCGGAGTTCACAAAGGAGGAGATGAAGGAGGCGCTTCGTCGTATCTACAACATGCGCGAAAGCGTTGAAGAAATCCGCGAAGCCGAAGGCCTTCTTGGTTAATAAAAGAGTTAAAAGAGTATGAACATCAAAGATTTCATCCAGAACAACCCATATAGGGTATTGGGAGTCTTCACAACTGATTCCTCTGGCGTTATTGCGTCGAACAGCAGCAAGATAAAGGCTTTTGCGGCCATCGGAAAGCCCGTCTACTTCCCTCAGGACATGACATGTGTCTTAGGTACCAATCCGGACCGTAGCGGAGCTAATGTAGCTGCCAGCATGTCTGCCATCGGCCTTCCTAAGGATCGTCTGATCAACGGGCTTTTCTGGTTCATGAATATCACCGAAACCGATGCCGGGGCGCTTACCGCCCTGGCTCAGGACGGCAATCCGCTTGAAGCAAGGAAGCTTTGGGAGGGAGGAGAACAGAATATGTCTTCACTCCAGAACCAGCTCATGTGCTGCCTGCTGAAAGATCCGCGTTCGTATTCCAAAGCAATCCAGCTGGCATGGAATCTTTATACAAGTTATGGGAAGGAATTAGTTATGATGCTCAGCAATGGTTTTGAAGTTATATCTTCCGACGAGCTGATGTCAACTTTTCTCTGTGAAATAATCAATGCTACTGATGGTGACTGCCGTTGGTGGGACAAGGCAGTGGACCGTCATGGTGATGACACTGTGTCGCTCTTATGGGCAGATGCTAAAGCAAGTCACCACATATCCAAGCTTCAGAGCGCACTCAATCTTGCAAAGACCACAGAGATTCATTCTACTGGTGACCACCTGGATATAGCCATGCGACTGATGAGAACTGCAGAACCCCACCTTAGGGGTCTTAAAGACATTATAAAGAAGCACTCCGTCCTGCTTTCACGTTACTCAACGATCGCCGATGCGGTCTGTGAAGAGGTGCTCGAACGAGAGGTGAGTTATTATAATCGCTCTCTTTGGGAACCAACGTTGAAGAAACGCGTCCTCGTTCTTTTGCGTTTCTGTTACAGATATGCCGCTACAATACGCTTTCGAGAGCGATGCAAGTTGAATATCAACATCACTTTAGGCAGAAAAGAAGATGCACCGCTATTCCCAAACGGGACTCCTGATAACCTGACTTCAAAAGGTGAAAGAAGAATGAGGAATGCTTTGATCTGCGGCATTCTGGAAGGGCTGGAGGGAAATGCCGGATATGGAGACTTCCGCTACTGGAGTGAATTCAAGTGAAAATATCTGAAATAACCTAACGTAGCATTGCGGTAAATTCCTAAAATTGTTAACTTTGCTGATATGCAGATGACAATAGAGAGATACCTCAGCTGCGTGGATGCCAAGGAGTCCACAAGAACCACCTATAGAAAGGTCCTGGACAGTTTCGCACAATGGGTGGAAGGAAGAGATTGCGCCTATTTTGAATTGACCCAGGCGGACATCATCGCCTACAAGGACAATCTTCTGAAGAACAACAAATCTGCCATGACGGTCAATCTGTACCTCTCTACAATCAGAGGGTTCTACAGATGGCTGGCAGCGGAAGGCATCTGCGACAATATTGCGCAGAATGTCGGAAGCGTACGCACTAATAAATCCACCTTCAGAAGAATGCATCTCGAGAATGAGCAGGGAGCAGAGCTTCTGACAGAAGCATACCTGCCCAAGAGTGTGACTGGTGTGAATCCCGGTGTAACCCAGAAGCTAAGAGACAATGAGAATATCTTAAGCCTTAGGAACTACGCCATGCTTAACTTGATGCTCCGCACAGGCCTGCGTACGATTGAGGTTTCACGCGCAAATGTAGGGGATATCACATTCAAGCGTGAAAGGAGAGTGCTGAAAGTCTGGGGCAAGGGACACGCTGAGAAGGATGACTTTGTAGTCCTCACTGATGAGGCCTGGATTCCGATAGAGCAATACCTTAAGGAAAGAGGGGATTGCAAACCTCATGAACCGTTGTTCGCGACACATGGATTGGGACACACAGGTGGCAGGATGTCAACCAGATCGATACAGGATATCTGCAAGAAGAATCTTCGGGCGATAGGACTTGACGGACATGAATACTCTGCTCATTCACTGCGCCATACGACGGGAACCCAGATTCTCAAGAATGGAGGAACGATGATGGACGTGCAGCAGGTTCTGCGCCACACATCACCATCCACATCACAGATATATGTCAATACCATCATGGAAGAAAAGCGTCTGGATGATGCAAGTGAGCAAATCCTAGATGGGTCTTTTAAGCTTAACGGGAACCCTTGAGTCAGCTAAAACTTGGCATTTATATATTAAAGCCGGATGGAGGTCTAGCCCCCCCCGTTCACACCTGTAATGATGATTGTAGAGCTGAGATAACGGGAGTGTTGTTCTATGGTTGCTTGAAAACACTTATTGGGATATTGTGATAAGAATCGGGTATTCCAAGACAGGTATTATTAGAACGTTTTTTGCTGGCTTGCAGAAAAAATGCTATTTTTGCAATAAAACCGAATGTTTTATGACGACACGCCTTATAATCAAAGACTTTGGTCCGATTTCATCAGCAGATGTTGAGATCGGGAAGTTCACCATAGTCATCGGTACGCAAGGTACTGGAAAGAGTTCATTGGCTAAACTTTTTTCAATGTTCTCTTGGCTTGAAAAGAGCCTTGTAAGGCACAATATTACAGAGTCTCAGATAACACGTGGAAAGTTCGCAAACAAGAAGTTTTGTGAGTTCCATAGGATCTCATCATATTTCCACGAGGGCACATACCTGAAATATCAGGGCAAGCATTATACTTTTGAGTACGAGGATCAGAAAATGAATCTTTCATTTACCAATGGAGTAGATTTCACTGTACCGAAAATCGAGTATATTCCTGCTGAGAGAAACATATTGAGTGCTTCAGAAAAGCCGAGTGCTTTGAAGGGACTTCCGGAAAATCTTCTTGCATTCCTTGATGATTATGAAATGGCAAAAGGTAAGTTGAAGGAATTCAACCTGCCATTGTCATCTCGTCCTGTATCATTTGAATATGACCAGTTGAACAAGATTTCATGGCTTAATGGCAAGAACTTCAGGATAAGAGTATCCGAATCTTCAAGCGGATATCAGTCATTGCTGCCGTTGTGCCTTGTGTCGAAATACCTCACTGATCTTATCATTGAGAAGAAAGACACCCAACTGACCAATGAGGAGAAGCAGAAACTCCGCAAGGAAGTTGAAAGCATTATGTCCAAAGACCTTTCAGAAGATGTGAAGGATGCAATGCTGAGCAATCTTTCTCAGAGATACGGTTATTCGTATTTCATAAACATTGTGGAAGAGGTTGAGCAGAACCTTTTCCCGGCAAGCCAGAAAGAGATTCTGTATTATCTGATCGCACAGTGCAATCGTTTGGACGGCAATCGTCTTTTCCTGACTACCCACAGTCCATATATTGTGGATTATCTGACACTTGCAGTCAAAGCGTCATCAATATACAACGCTTCAAACAACAAGGAGGAAGCAGCCAATGCAATGAATAACATTGTAGGCAAAGATGCGTATATTGATGCCGACAAACTGAATATTTATCAGATTACAGAAGATGGAGAAGTGATGCTGTTGCCAATGAGAGGAGGATTACCGTCAGACAGCAATTATCTGAATATGTCTTTGGCTCAGACTAATGATATGTTTAATGACTTGCTTGATGTGGAGGAGATGTGATGGATATAAACTTCTTTGATGCGAAATACCTCACAGAAGCGGCCAGAGATAATTCCTCATTTGGCTTGTCCGATGACAATCGGATTGCTTTCACGACAGATGACCCGAGCCTGATCATAGCAAAGGTAAGCAATCCATCCAATGTCTTGGTGCAGTTTGTTCCTGTTGACCACAACATTGTTGTCAAAGATAATCTTGGTCAGGATGTCAGTATGTGCGATGCGATGATCTACACTCCAGACAAGTCTCCAAAGAAGGATATTCACTTCATTGAATTGAAGGACCAGATGGCGAATTGGATGCCAAAGGCCATCTCGCAGTTGGAAAGCACAATCCAGATATTCTCGCAGAATCACGTTTTGGAGGACTTCAGATATAGGGTTGCAACTGCTGCAAACAAAGCACATCCGCAGTTCAATTATTCAATGAAGGAAAAATGTCAGGAATTCAGAGAACGTACCAAGTTCAGACTGAATATCGGCACACAGATCAGCGTTAAGCAATAATATCTGACCATTGATGACTTATTTGGGTAAATGCATCACTACCCCATCCAAGCACTGCGGTAAAATAGTATTTACCGCAGTGCTTTTTCTGTAGTTAGAACCTTCATGAAAGTGCAAAAATAAGGCTGACCATATCAAACATGACCAGCCTCTGCACATTCCTTATGTAAGTGTTATTTTCCTGCCTCTACAGAAACTTTACGGAACTCTTTAAGGAGCTTTTCAAGTTCAAGTGAAGACTTGCGGGCACGTGTGCCGGCTGCTTTGTTACCTGAAAGGTTCTTGTCAGCATTCTCTGCGAATACAGCCCAAGTTGCATTGATCTTTTCAACTAATTCTTTCATGACTTTAATGTTTAATGTGTGTTTGTTTATGTTCTATTCCTTCGGCTTAATGTCAATCTTCAGTTTCATGCCTGTCAGTCTGGCAATTCTGAAGAAGTACGATATGAAGCATTTGTCGTGTCGAAACCAATAGTCGATGGTCTCAACATCGATCCCAAGTTTGTTTGCCAGAACTTTCTGGTCGATGTCGTTGTCATAGAGCGCGTGTCTGAGGAAATCCAGATTCTTGCGCCCCTCTCCGTCTAGTAGCTCTGTCTGGCCTACCTCTATGTTCACCTCTTCTATTCCTTTCTTCTGAGGCATATCCATGCTGAATATGACCCTGTACCCTATCTTGTCGAAAGCACTGATCAATGAGGAGAGCTGTATGTCATCCACTTTGAACCAGTGATAGACATTTGCCTTTGTCATTCCGATCTTCTCGGCAAACTGAGGCTTGGTCCATTTCATTTTCTTGATGAACCTGTCCAGGAACATCAGGTTAGTGGCCTGCTTCTTTCTTATATCATGCAGGTCCTCCTTGCTTATGCGTCTAGGCATACCGTCTTTATGTTACACGAAGTCAAAGGAAAAAGTTTTGCTTGTGGGGCAGAAACTCTTAACTTTGCTTCCGAAATATTTACACATCATTCTCATTGTCCCAGAACGTGGACAATGCAAAGATAGTAAAAATATTTTCATTTTACATTGCATTAGTAACTTTTTACTATTAAATTTGCGGCATGGCACAATTCACGGAACAGGAGAAGCAAGTACTTCATTCTATTTCGATCCTCGAGATTATGGCCCGGATGGGCAAGAGTCTTGAGCATGACCGCAGTGGAATGTATTATTCCCCTTTCCGGGATGAATCCAGTCCTTCTTTCCACATAGACGAGCCGACAAACAGATGGTACGACTTCGGCACTTCTGAAGGAGGGGGACTTTTTGAGTTTGTGTGCAAGGCGACTGGGATTCAGAGGGGTGAGGTATATGACTGGCTGGCCGAATTTCGGAGAATGGTTCCTGAAAGCGAATACAAGACAGTCGAGGCCAATGTCCGAAAGAAGAAGACAGAGTCAAGGGTATTCATTGATTCGGCATCTCACAGCTTCACCCGTCGGAAACTCATCGAGTATGCTCAGGAGCGTGCTGTTCCGAGGGAAATCCTTGAAAGATACTGTGAGGAGATCCTGTATCATGTGGCATCCATGCCAGAGCGGAAGTTCTTTGCAATAGGATTCAGAAATAACGCCGGAGGGTATATCCTCCGCTCCGGCACAGCGAAGCTATGCTCCTCCAGTGAGATGACCACCCTGGGACCGGACGGAGAACTCACGGAGAAGACCTGCGGTGACAAGGTTCTGGTCTTCGAGGGATTCATGGACTTCCTCTCATGGATGGCCAGCGTCGGACAGCAGACCCCGGAACATGACTGCTGCATACTCAATAGCGTGGCTAACATAGGCAGGGCACTGCCCTGGATTACGGCTCATAGCCACATTGCTGCATTTATGGATAATGACAATGCAGGACGCAGCACCCTGCAGAAGATAATAGATAACGTGCCGGAGACGGCCGGAGATGTGTGTGTATATGACATGGCAAAACTCTACGAGGGGTACAACGACCTCAATGAGAAGCTGTCGGATGAATTGCCTAGTAACCAACATTCATCCACTAATACACACAATCATGGAGACAACATTATCTAAGGACGTCCAGGAAAAGCTGGACATGATCAACTGGGAAAGCCTGAAGGACAAATACGGCATCTCCCGCGACACTTTCTACAACAATCCTCACCTTGCATCTCAGCTGGTCTATGGCCAGATGACTGATCTGGTCTTTGCATCAAAGGAGGACTTCAGCGGTCTTCTCTCACTGAGAGCCAACATGGATACCTCAGGTGAGAAGCCAGAGATGAAGGTCAAGGTGTTCACCATGGAGAGGCCAAAGACAATGGCCGACACTCTCTATCTCTATCGTCAGCCTATTACAAGCGAGAAGGTGAAGGAAGCGCTTCTTGAAAGAGGCGAATGGACCGGTCCAGATGGCAAGAAGGCTTACGGCTATCTGAACGTCAATGGCGGAAGACCGATTGCCATTAACATCGACGGAAGAAAACAACAGTTTCTGGTATCGATCCATCAGCCAACCAACAGGGTTGTAGGTATGTCGCTTGACAGTGTCAGGTCGTTCTTCTTCGATAAGGACAACAACCTTCGCGGTCGCGGAATGTACGGCGTGCCTTTCACAGCGGAACAGGCTAATGCGCTTATCGAAGGAAAGGCTGTTGTTCATTCAGGCCAGAGAAAAGATGGAGAAAGCTTTACCTGCTGCATACAGTTCGATGCAGCAAGGAGAGAACTGGCAGTCAGCCATCCATCATGGTTCAAGGAAGCACAGAGAGCCGGAATGGACATGGCCCCAAAGCAGAAGCAGGAGGAGAAGGCTGCACAGCAGCAGAAGACCTCCGAGGAGCAGAATCAGGGGCATAAGAAATCCGGAGGCTTGAAGAAGTAGAACTCCATTTTCTCATGAGGGGATGAGGGACATCCTCTCCCCTCTTCTATAATCCAGGACTTATATGGAATCAACAGATGTACTGGACAGGCAATACAGCATCAGACTGTTTGACAGCCTGCCTTCAATGGATGTGATGTGCTCTGTCGCATCTTATGCCAACAACGGGACACTTGCCGTCCAGCTTTTCAACCGCCCCGAGCTGCCAGACGATATCCCCATGCCCTCTGACCCGAGAAAGCTCTTCTGTGAGCCCTTTGGGGTCGTGACAGTAAATCTTTTTGAGTCATCCTATCTCCCTTATAACGTACAGTTTGTCGACGAGAACAACCTTCCCGGCATTGGTGCATGGCTCAGAAGTAACGGAATCGCCCAGCCGACGGGATTTCATGCACCAAGTGGTTACTGTATGTATGAGGCTTACCGGTTCAATATTCCCGAGAAAAATCTAAAGAAAGTGATTGACAGGAGACAGCAGTTGGGAACTCTGCCGCCGGATCAGAAGCAGGGAGTTGAGAGGAAAATGAAATGATCATGATAAACGAAAATCAAAAGCAACATAGGTATGACCTGTGTACACGCTATCTCTCGGAACTTGCAGATGCCGGATCTCTGCTTGAGGTGCTGGACATACACAAGAGATTATGGAACGATGGTATCCAGCATCGCAATATCGGCCCGGACGAATTTGGGATGTTCAGGACTCACGACATATCACAGATGAGTCCCTCCCAGGTTTATCTTGGCAATGTCTACGGACTGTGGACCGCACCTTTGAGCGAATGGATAGGTACAAAGGATGAGCACATCATCCTTGCTCAATATAGAAATCATCTTACGTCCAATGTAGATTGGTTGCGTTCACTTATCTTTGATAACGGCATAGACAGGGGAAAGATTGAGCGCACCATAGCAGCTGACGCCCCTGCATGGACTGGAGTCACCGATGTACGCGTATCGGACAGGCAGATGAGGGATGAAAAACTGATGGAGTTTACCTACAAGTCTAATGGAGTGGAATGTAGAAGTAACCTGATAGTCATGACACTGTCTCCCAAGACAGACCTACTCCTTGTTCCCAAGAACTGGTACAGGGGAGAACACGTGTCCAGCATATTCAAACTGGACAGAATAGGTCAATGGAAGGACCTCGGGTACAAGGATCGTGTCGTCTCCCTTAAGAAGGGACTGTTTGACAAAGGGATATCCATAAAGCCAATAGCAGAAGACACTCAGAAGAACCAACACCAGTCACGCATAAAGAGATAAGCCATGCTTGGAGCAGTAGCCGGAGATATTATTGGGTCTCCATACGAGTGGAATAACACTCAGGATAGATATTTTGAACTGTGCCGTGGAACACGAGGGTGGTTCCGTGGTAGAGAGGTGACTTTTCACCCAAAGTTCACAGATGATTCAGTTATGACTTTGGCTGTCGCCAGATGGCTTATGGCCGATGGTGAGAGGAGCTCGTCAAGGCTGATACATATCATGCAGTCTATGGGACGTAAATATATAGACTGCGGATTTGCCCCAATGTTCAAGAGATGGCTGCTCAGTGAGAATCCTCGGCCCAACAACAGTTACGGTAATGGTGCCGCCATGAGGGTGAGCCCGGTGGCGATGGTCGCAGGAAGTCTTCCAGAGGCCATAACATTGGCACGCATGACGGCGGAGATTTCTCATAACCATCCGGAAGGAATCAAAGGAGCGGAGGCTATGGCTCAAGCCGTATGGATGGCTTGTCACGGGAGGTCGAAGGATGATATCAGGTTTGCGATGACACACGACTTCGGCTATGATCTGGATATGCCGGAAAATGAGATGGTATCACTCCTGGCTGGCTGTGTGAAGGAACCGATATTGGTTAACGGAGAGGAAACTGGGGAATTCTATTTCCGGGAGACAGGCAAGATAGACTCTTCATGTCAGAATACGGTGCCCGTAGCAGTGAGAGCCTTTCTTTCAGGAGACGGATTCGAGGATACGGTAAGACGGGCTGTAGCCTATGGAGGCGACTCTGATACCATCGCTTCCATGGCAGGGGCGATTGCGGCTCCATTCTATGGAGGCGTGCCGGAAAAGATATCCGGGATGTGCGATGTGTATCTTACCGCAGAGCTTCGCTCCCTGATGCAGTTATTTGAGAATGTGAGTCTGGAGCGTCGCGCTCCGCACCCCATAAAGGTGGAACACCGTAGGGACGATTCATTCAAGATCATCAGGACCGGGAATGAGAAGATATACGTTGCTCCTTCATACAGGGCGGATCTCATAGAAGCCCTGAAGGCACGGTTCGGGAATGATATCCGCATCATAAATCCATCACAGATGCCGCAACTGCTCCTGTATATGTCTCTTCAGGATAAGGACGGGACCTATCTCGAGAACCCTCGTCCAGATGTCAGAACCATATACTTTCAGGATGGAGAGTTCCGTACCTCGGCAACGATGACCGGAGATAACTTGCCACCTCGGGAAGTACGCGAGGAATCCCGACGCGACTTTCTTGAGATTCACGACTACGCCTTGCAGGTAAAGAGATATCTGCAGCAAGAATGTGGTTATTTGGGTGACGGCAGCATCCATTTCGCTAACGCATACTTCCCTGAGGTATTCAGTGACAGAGTTGAGATATGGAAAGGGGATGTATTTGCAGGAAGCGTGGGCATCGACCCGACTACAGGTCTTTTAAAGATTAACCAGGGAGGAGACTTCGGACCGATGGAGTGGTTTGGGGAGAGAACCGAATCGGTTTTCAGCAGCGTATCACTTGATTCGATAAAGGAATCAATAGGTCGGTACTGTCTGGATGAAGGTATAGGAATCTGTGATGCGAACAGGACATCTAACATCGAGACAGCCAACAAGGATGTGGCGAAGTCAAAGGATGTCAGCCTTACAGAATCGCTGGAAAGTACCGGGGCAAGGCAGACACAGGGAATAAAACGATAAAACAAGCAGACACCCCATTCGGGATGCCTGTGTCTCAGGTTTCAAGAATAGATGAGCGTGTTGTCTGCGTTTTATCTATATGAACTACCGCAAAGATAACAATAATAATGAAATAGGCACCCTCAGTGAGTGCCTAAATGTCGAGATTCGAGGATGCACAGTAAATATGCTATCAGATAGACAAATATAACCACTATTATCTAAAACTGCCACAGGCTCCATTTAAGATTTCACAATTTGAAAGACAGTTTTTAGTAAGTGAAAGATTGTATGAAAAATGATGCCTGATTATCAGTTACTTATGGCTGATTTTGTAAGATTCATTCTGCTCGTTGAAAGATTCTGAGTTTGAACACATGTACGGAACATGCTTGCAAATCAGGAATATTTGACGATATTTGCATCGTTCACAGGCTGGTCGTCCTAGCTCATACGACTGTTCCCCGTTCGGGTGTTATCTTCAGGTTCTCTGTCCTTGTAAAAACAGTACATATCTTCAGACGCATTCAGCCGCGTCATGGTTGGCTGAAAAATCATTACAAGGATTATGAAAATCAAGCTAAATGTCAGGATTAACGTTACCAGTCAGGGTAAGATGTTTACAGTATGGTCAAGATCTCATGAATATCTGCCGGGAATAGAATTCTATACCGGTAAGGGTATCAGCACAAGAGATGCTGTCGAGGATCTGTTCCTTAATCTTCCGGACAGATTCTGCATAGAAGATGGGATATCAGTAGAGACCGTATCGCTAGAACATGAACTATGCAGACCCTTTGAAGTTATCCGATCCGATTCCGTCAGAACTTTTGTGCTATGCTAGTCTACACAAGAAATGGGCTGTCATCGTTCTTGATGGCAGCCCTCTTCATACGTTTGCGGTCATATACCTTTTTGGATCGGTGGATCATTGCACGCCCACGAACCTGATGACCGTGACATTCTATCTCTTCTTGTCTGGAGGCCTTTCTGTTTGCCTTGAGATAGTCTTCCTGAGTGATTCTGAAATTCTTGTGTTTCATGCAAATTAATGTTAAAAAGAAGGATGTCGGCCGTTTCGGCCAGCATCCTTCTGTAAGTTTCTATTACTCGTTGATGTAATCCTTGAAGATCTCTCTGAGGTACCTTCTCAATCGTGCCTCGAAACGGGACTTGATGTTGTCCACATTGGCGCTCTCAATGCCATACTTTACAGCAATATCCTTAGCAGGCTCATTGTCAAGGTAGCGCTGGAACCAGATATCGCGGTCGCGTTCCCAGTTCTTGCAGCGGTTATTAGCCGGCTTCATTTCATTGGCACAATTGACAATGAAGTCCTGAAGCTGAAAGAGGTAGTTTGGATCCTTGTAGTCGATTCCGAACTTCTCCTTGATGGCGGTACGGAGTGCCACTGTGGTTGGATTGGTCTCGTCACCTGAGTCGGGAACGACAACCTTGTCAACATCAAGCGGATCCTTGTGTACCGATGTAGAGAGTGTGAGATTGATGAGTGCATCATCCTCTGTACCGAGGATCGTGAGGTGGAGTGCCTCCTTGGCAAGGGCAAGCATGACTTCACATACTGCAACCGGATGCTTCATCTCCTTGCTGATGGCCTCGATCGGCTTCTTCTCGAGGTAATTGAGCCAGAGAATCTCGTGGAGTTCTGGCACATCAATAAGATCCACGACATACGCCTTGGTCTTTGGATGAAGGCGGGCAATGGCGAGTTTGGAGTTACCCTTCGTCACCTTGCGTGGGCGATGGAATCCCATGCTGTCGTAGAACCTGAAGACGTGATGCATCACAGACTTCTTGACCCAGTTCTTGAACATGCCGGTACCCTTGTACGACTCGAGCTTGCTCGTGTCACCGTTCCAGCAGAAGTATTCGTACATCAAGGTACGGATATCTTCTTCTGTACACTTCTTAAGGTCAGTGTAAGCACCTCTTGCCACCTTGGCACATGAAAGGCAGGTGAGCTTGATTTCCTCGCCATTGAGGAAATAATCCCTTGCATAGTCCGGATCAGCAACCATCTGCTGAACCATCTTGAGGTCCTCCTCATGAATCACAGGCTGAGGAGCTGCCTGTTCAAAAGTCTTTTCCATTTTTTAATCCCCCTGTTTAGTTAATGGATTGAACAATATTTCCCTACAGGAAAGTGTGTACTTTCCCCTGTCTTACCTTCCCCGGTATTTTCAACCGGTTCATTAAAACCAATTTAATTTTCATACATCTATCTTATTATCAATTTCTTACATCTTTCGTAGGTATCGGCCTCAAACTGGATGAGCATGAGCTGACCTATTAACCATTCTTTTTTCTTTTGCCATAACTGCCTTTTTTTTAAATAATTAATAACTAAAACTTAGGGGGTCTATTTTTAAAGACTTTTGAATGTATTCTTTTTATATTTTATTCGTTTCCAGCTTTGGTTCTTTTATATTCTTACTATCAGTTTCCTTTGCCTTCTTTAGGATGTAGGACGCACATGATGTCACCGCAGCTGCTGCCGCCACTGAGGCGAACAAAGTTGCTGACGCTCCAACAGCTGTCATCAGCTTCCTAGTCTCCGCCTTTGTTGTCGTCCCTTCAAGAAAGGCTGCTATTAGATTTAAACATGCCATAACCTTGAATTTTTATGTTTCTACCTCACTTTGAATCTCCCATTCGGAGAGTCTATCAACAAATCTTAAAAATTTTCAATGTTTGTTCTGTTCAGCTCCAAAAACGACTTCTTGAAAGCAGCCTCATCCCTCCATCCTTCATAGTTTTCATGAAGCTCAAGAAGCCCACGACTATGATCGATCCTGATGTATGGGTAGATCATCATTCCGGCTATCCTGTCCTTCTCATAATCATATGAGACGATATAATCCGGCAGCGGTTCATATGTCTCGAAGGACTCCATATCTCCGACCTGCGTCAATCGATGATACCAATGCTGTCCGTATTCATCCTTCACGATACCACTCTTGTCGCTCAATCGTATCACCTGCCTGCTTTCCTTAAGGAGAGCTGAATCATACCTCCTGTCTCCAAGCATCAGGGAAAATCCAACAGGGATAGTGGTGATCCTCTTCATTGAATCGTCACTGCTTCTGTAGCCTATGTGTATGTAATCCTTATTCCTCACATCTTGTTTCCTTAACGTCCACATAAGCTATTGAGCCGATTATTTCAGGAGTCTATCACTCACAACCTCATTTTCGTTAACATTTTCCCTTCTGCGTACTTTTTACACAATTCCAAACTGCGGCTAAAAAAACTGGTGCTCCCACCAGTCTTCTTGTCTTCCATCAGAACTCCAGCCTGAACCCATCCTTCTTCAGTTTGTCGTAGCTCTCAGGATTGAAGCAATACCTGATAGGGATTCTGCTTCCGGCATCCTTCGGACGGTCGCCGACCTCGGTGAGTATTCCCAACTTGAGCATCTTGTTGGAGAAATTCCTTCTGTCAAACTTGACCTCAAGAATGGATTGGTAAAGCTCCTGCAGCTGTGGCATCGTAAACACCTCGGGCAACAGTTCGAATCCGATCGGCTTAAAATGTATCCTCTCCTTCAATGTCTGGACTGCAACCCTCAGTATTCTGTCATGGTCAAAAGCCAGTGCCGGTATATTGTCGACCGGAAACCAGTGTGCAGCTGCGGCATCATCTCCTCCCCTGACCTCACTCTTCTTGACCAAGGCGTAATATGCAATAGTTATAACTCTCTCCCTCGGGTCTCTGTTGACCTCAGAGAAACAGCCGAACTGTTCGATATACGCAGTCTCCAATCCCGTTTCCTCCTTCAGTTCCCTTTTAGCACCGGTCTCAGCATCTTCATCCATCCTGATGAATCCTCCAGGGAAAGCCCAGCAATCCTTGAACGGCTCAATACCTCTTTTTATCAGAAGTACTGACAAACCTTCCTTCGGCTCATAGCCGAAGATGACGCAGTCTGTAGTCACTGCAGGGTGCGGATACTTATATATATATTGACCTTCCATAATCTTAATGTGTAAGTTTAACGCAAATATAAGCAAAGAAATTGATTATGCAAACATTTTTGCGTAAAATTTACCCATTTCAAGAATTTTACACAGATAGCTGACAGGTTTCTGATTTGCTCGACTCTTATAAATATGTAGGCCGGTTGGCTGAAGGACAGAATATATAACTAATACATAAGACAATGGGAATATTTAAAACCAGCAAAATGCTGTATGGCAAGCCAGAATTGATTCCGGCTATTGCCCTTGAGATTGAAGGTAAGTTCCGTTATGACGGATATGAAGTATGCATCGAGAACACCGCTGACGGTGGAAAGGAAATCTCTATCACGAAAGGTGGACTTTTCAAGAGGTGCCTCGGGATGAGAACCGCATTGAAGGTCTGCCTCACCCCTTGCGAAGGGAACATCTGGTTCAAGACAGATGTCGGCATATTCGGCAACCATGTCATTCCAGCAATTCTTGTCGCAAGCGGAATGTGGGTCATCCTTCTCCCGCAGATCTGGGGATTGGTTCGTCAGTCAAAGCTTGACGACAAGGCTCTTGAAATCGCTGAGAGAATCGTATATGCTTCAAAACAGTAAGATCATGGGCAGAACAAGAAACGATAGTGCAGAGTTTGTCGGCCTTGAGGCTCTCAAAGCACGGCATTCTCAGCAGCTGGAATCATTCGAGCAATGGGCATCTGAAAGAGACTGGACGGCATTTCACAGTTCACACTATGACTGGTGGATGTTTCCATACGGCTGTCACAGCGGAGCCTATGGTGCCGCATACGCCATCTATGAGCATGAAGCCGAAATCCTGAAACAGGACAAGGAGTTCATAAAACGTTTTCTAAGAGGAGTAGAACTTCTGATGCTTTCGTGGGGATGGGACCTGTATGGCAAATGCGAGATTGACAACCCCGATCCGGACCAGTGCTGGCAGGATTGGCCTATCCGGCTCTATAAGTGTGCAAAGTCCCTGAAGCTTTTCGGATTCGAGGAGGAATTCAAGTCTGTCCGGGAGTATGCCATCCCACTGATCAAGGCCGGGCTGAACTTTCAGTATCGAAGTCGTGATTGTGCAGCAATCTTCCTGAAATAAAAAAAGAATATGATGATAGAGTTCCGCAGCTGATATATTCTAATCCCGTACGACTCCATAATAGTGAAGGCTGACCTGAAATACACTTGATAGGTATTTGGAAAGAGACAGCTCTATATCACAAGAAACAACTTAAAACAACTTGTTATGATAATCACAATCTGTTTAATCATTCTGGTTTACACAATCTTAGGAAAAGATGTTAAACCTTGGCTCGAAAAACTCAAAAGCGTAGACTGGAAAGGCCTTTGTGACAAGGCATGGGAGGGCATCAAGAAATATGCAAAGAAAGGCGGAAGAATCGCCTGTGAACCGCTCCTGAAGCTCTGGTTCGTGCTTGATGACCCAAGAACAACAACATGGGAGAAGGCGATGATATATGCGGCCATCATCTACACCGTATCACCGGTGAGTATCATTCCTGCATACCTCTACCGCTTCCTCGGAATCCTCGATGAGGGTGCAGCAATCTTCTATGTAATCAATAAAGTCAGGAATAAGATGACTCCTGCCATTGAGAACAAAGTGAAGGATGTTCTCGACGAGTGGTTCGGTCCGGAGTATTCTGTCAGTGATGCAAAGGCGTAGTCATGTTTTACTTTGATCCAATCCTTATCGACGCGATGGCCCGAGAGAGGCTCTCGCGTCGTGGACAACTGATAAACCTTGACATGAACGACTACCGCATGTTCGCATCGGAACGGGAGGTGATCTGCGCAGTCAGGGTCAAGTCAGAGATGGAGTTCCCCAAATTCCTATCTCAACTCAGAACAGAGCTTTTCAACGCACAGTCTGCTGTTGATGAACCGGCAGAGGTGCTGATACATCTTCTAGTACATCCGGGAGCCGATGTAACGATGGAGAATTACTCATCACTTGGAAGAACAATTGAGGAACTTTTAGGAGATGATATCCGGCTCAAGATCGGATTTGCTTCAGATGAATCTCTCCCAAGCAACCAGAAGGACATAATGGTATTTGTAGCAGGAAACTAACCATGGAAATAGAATATAGCACATTCAGCGAGACCGGCCGCAGGCGGGAGAACCAGGATCATATTCAGGTCTTTGTCGATCAGGGAAAAGACAGGACAGCCTTCATCCTCTGCGATGGTATGGGCGGACATGCCCACGGCGGCCTTGCCGCAAGAATAGTGGCCACATCGATTGCCAGGGACATTAAGCACAATCCTCCGACAGATGAGGACGCAGTCAATGCCATGATTTCTCGCGCCTCATGGGCTCTCGACACGATGGCCGAAGTCTATGGTGGAGCGAAGATGGGAACGACCATGGTCATGGCATATATCAATGGCGACGAGATTACTGTAATCCACTGCGGTGACAGCAGGTGCTATGTATTTGACAAGGACAAGAAGGCCAAGTATGTGACCGAGGACCACAACTCCGGAGACTACATGGGTGCTCCGATTACCCGATGTTTCTTTGCTGGCTATCCGGCAAAGGCCGAGCCTGACGTGAAGACCTTCAAGGTATCACCAGGTGACAGGATCATGCTCTGCTCCGACGGAGTATATCCGTGCATGGCTCCGGACATACTCCGCGACCGTATGATGGACGACAAGCCGATTGAGGATATCATGGATACGTTCAAGTTCATGTGCGAGAAGTTCTCGGAGGACAACTATAGTGCAATTCTCGTAAAGATTGACTGACATGAGGATACTTTTCATATGTACAGGGAATATGACCCGCTCCCCTCTTGCGGAAGCCGTGCTCAGGAAGAAACTGACTGATGCGGGAATGAAGGCTATAGAAGTCACATCGGCCGGAACCGGAGCGACAGTCGGTCTTGACCAAGACTCGATGATGCTAGAGGTCGCTGCCGAAAGAGGATATGATGTATCGGGAAAGACCAAGAGAGTCGACTACTTCTCAGGAATTGAGGCGGATCTGATTCTATGCATGGAGCCGCATCACGTGGATTACATGAAAGGAATCCTTCCTTCATATTTCCATTCACGGATACACCTGATGATGAAGTATGCACTTGACTCATCCGGAGTCATCTATGACCCTACCTGCCGTCCGAAGGACTTCTATTATAGTGTACTTGACACCATTGAGAATGCCTGTGAGGCGATCGTTGCAAAGATTATTCGAATGTAAAATATAGACCAATGAAAAAGAAGATTTATATAGACATAGATGGAGTCCTCCTGGACTACAAGACAGGAGAGCCTGCCAAACACGCGGAAGAACTGATCATGTTCCTCACATCAGGCAGATATGACTGCTACTGGCTTACGACTCACTGCAAGGGAGACATTGCTCCTACATTGCAGTATCTGTCAGGTCATTTCTCCGATAAGGTGATGAAAAGGCTTTCAAGAGTCAAGGCGACTGACTGGGACACCTTGAAGACCGAGGCAATCGACTTTGACAGCGACTTCATATGGCTTGACGATTATCCTTTCCAGGCTGAGATATCAGCGCTTGATTGCGCTCATAAAAGGACTTCTCTGTGCTCGGTCAATCTTGAGAGAGAAGATGAACTACTCAATGTCATCGGTTTCATCAAGAATCACGGAAAGGCACGGAGGATGACATTCGTGAGAAAGAGATGGTGCAGGAACTATAAGAAGCCCGCCTTCATCGCGATTTTCTGTCTTGTCGCATTCTTCGCGATCCGTCCGCTGTTCTGGCGCTTCATCACCAGACCGACTGACCAAATCAGGACTTATACTGATTATGCAGAACGCGGAGAGATATTCGACTGCAGGGATAATCTGATCGCCACAAACAGGACGGTATATGATGTTCATCTGGACTGCTGTATCGTGGAAGATCATAAGACCTGGGAGGAGAAGTCGCGAAGGCTGGCCCAATGCATCGCTCTAATACTACCTGACAAGACTGCACCGGAGTGGTGGGATTACTTCCAGAATGCACGTAAGAACAAGAAGCGCTATCTGCCGATAGCTAAGAACGTAGATCGGTCTATGGTTGATACTCTTCGCACCCTGCCACTATTGAATGAAAGAGCTCATAAAGGCGGATGCATATGCACATCAAAAATTGTCAGGGAGTATCCATATGGTAATATGGCTCGTAGAACCATAGGAGTGCTTAGAAACAGTTATGATGATCCCCTATTCGGCATTGAACGTCAGTTCAATAGTGACCTGAATGGTGATGATGGCATCAGCAAGGTGAAGGTAGGATACCGGGGTAGGAAACCACATCAGTGGGAGATTGAACGGGAAGACAAGGTTGACGGATGGGATGTCTATACCACAATCTACATGAAGCATCAGGCTGTCGCTGATTCTGTACTCCGCGCAGCAGTGGAAAGTGATGAGGATATTGCAGGAGGATGCCTTGCCTTAATGGAAGTCAAGACAGGGGCCATAACTGCTCTCGCCAATTGCCATCGTATGGATAACGGACGGATAGGTGAATACTACAACTATGCAATAAGTCATAACTATGAACCTGGCGGGGTAGCACAGGCAATGACACTGGCCGCATCCCTCTCAGATGGAATGATCAAGTCTCTTGACGAGAAGCTTCCCACAAACCATGGCAGGTTGACAGATACGTGTAGGTTCCAAGATAATTATATCATTCAATACGAAAGAAAGAATCAGACCGATAGTATCTCTGTCATTGACGGATTTGCACAGTCTTCCAGATATGTGGCATCATCACTGGCATTGAAGTATGCACAGTCGCAGGATTATTTCTATAAATGGTATGAGACATTCTGCATCACCGAATACGATTTCGACATTGATGGGATGCGGGAACTTGATCTCGTTGACCCTGTCGGACGTGACATCAATACGCTCAGCTCTGCAGGTTCAGGATATGGATTCACTGTCTGCCCGATGCAGATTCTGTCATTCTATAACACCATCGCCAACAATGGCAAGATGATGCGTCCGATGCTGATCAAGAAGATGAAAAGCGACAAGTATGGAAGCCAGTCTATGATGCCTCGCGAAATTAATGAGATGGTATTCAGAAAGGAGATCGCTGATTCTCTCAAGAAGGCTTTGACTGCTTGCACCGAGCATGGCACAAGTAAGTTCCTCAATGGATTGCCACAAAATATCATCGGCAAGACAGGAACGTCACGACAGGTTATCGATCCAACGATACGCGAAGGAAGCCTTGATCCATATCAGGACGGCGAAGGTCGCAGACAATACTCCAGCACCTTCGCGGGATTCTTCCCGGCAGACAATCCGAAGTACAGTGTTATCTGCGTGCTGTTCACCAAACCTACCCATAAGCCTTTATATGGTGGTAAACTTCCGACAGAGAATGTAAAGAGTTTTGTTGAAAACATACCAGATCTTCGATAAGTTTGATAAGCGTGATTATCGAAGAAGAGCCGCCAGATTCTATTGAGAATTCTGACGGCTCTATTTATACTACAAGTATTTTAGCATCATTAAAACCCATGGCGGAAGCTTAATTCCAAGGGCATCTGCAATTATTACAATTAAAATAGCTAGTACAACTATCCCCACACCCTTGACAATTGGCTTCCAATCAACATTATCAATTTTCTTAGTTATGGTTCCTGGACGGCTCTCTTCTTTGACGAGTTGCCTTCCACTTATATTACCTTTACTAGTTCCAACACATAATCTTAAACCGACATTATCATATGAATTATGAGGGAATGCATGGTATCTTTTCGTTACCCCACAATCAAAATCCTTACTTTTCCAAGATCCTCCTCGCGCTATACGTTTGTACCCATCTTTTGGTCCGATTGGATCCACAATTGAATCTGCTAAGTAATATCCGTACCAATCTAGGCACCATTCATTGACATTACCACTCATATCATAGAGCCCAAGTTTATTGGAATTCTTTTCCCCCACATCATGAGTCGTTCCTCTACTATTAGACCCAGACCATCCTACTTCATTTAAAACATCATTGCCACTATATTCTGACACTTTCTCTACGACACCCCCTCTTGCAGCGAACTCCCACTCGGCTTCAGTTGGTAAGCGAAAATCTTTTCCTGTGATCTGATTTAACTTCTTGATAAATTCTTGACAATAACTCCAGGATACATTGGTGACAGGCTTTCTGGCTCCTTTGAAGGCACTATGATTATCTCCCATAACAGCTTCCCATAATTCCTGAGTAACTTCGAATTTGCCAATTTGATATGGACTTAAGGTCACTTGATGTCTCTCGTTACCCTCTCCCATGAAGAACGTTCCCCCTGTAATTTCCACCATAGGATACATTGCATCAATCTTTTTCGCGAGATCTGCATATGGTTCTTTACTGACCGGCTTGACTTCAGAAGGGCCTTGGTTAGTATTTTGTTGACTTTGCGATTTATCCTCTGCCTTTGATTTGGCTAAAGACTCTACTATTTCACTAATTTGTAAAGCTGTAGACGGTTTCTGCCCCCTGGCATCATCACGTGTATTTTTATCTTTAGAAACAGCTACGGATGGCTCATTCTTGGAATCCGTATCAGACTGTCCATTCAAGGTGGGCTTAATTAATCGATCCCTATCTAAAAGGATTTCTGTAAAAAAATAATCATCCGGGTCTGCTACATTTTCGACCTTTATCATATACTCCCCTTCGTCTAGCTCGATTTTAGCAAAATGATTCGCTTCTGCGCTACATGTATACTCTGTGTCAATGTAAATATTACAATTCACATTAGACTTGATTCTTAGTTCATGTTTTTTCATATGAAAAGATTTTGTGGTTCTCTTGTAAAAATTCCATAGGCTTTTGCAAATGTAACAATTATTAGGAAACACATATGCTTCCATGTGACTGAATCACATTCTGCTGAGTTCATTAATAATCCTTTTACGTTCCTTGAAGACCTCTGCCGGCATCGGCTCTGCACCGTTGATTTCTGTCATCCTTGCATACATCGCATTGAGGACACGCATAATCTTGTTCGTGTTATGACCATCTTCCTGGCGATAGCCTCTGATCGGCGGTGGGGCTATTCCCTTGTCTGCTCCATAGAAGATCCAGTAAGTACAGAGGGCGATATCCGTACGATGAAGTCCCATCGCACACGCAATATAGAACTCCCCTCTATCTATTGTTTCACAAAACTGAGGGAGCAGGGTTATCATGGAGTCTATGCATCCCGCCGCATTATCGACCGGATAATGAAAATATCCAATTTCTGCCTTAGAGCATATATATGGAAGCTTATCAGAGCTATCGCAGTCTCTGAGATCTATGACCATCTTCACTCCTGCCTCCATGATTGCTGGCCAGGCATAGGCATTATGTCTTGACGAGAGAGTCCTTCCGCGAACTCCACCATACACCGGGGCGATATCCGGTATCCTAGTATCTATTATTTTTTGAATGTTCATTATCTTGAAATTTACATAGGTCTATATGCTGAAATAATCATTGAAAGTAATCCCATTCTGAGAAATTTCGACTCGGAATGGGCGTTCCATTGCTGCATAGAACTCTTCAGTGTAGGCCTTCTTCATTGACTCATATGGGGATGTTGTATGTTTCTCTATCTCTACTATCTTCTTGAAACATTCAGAGAGAGATGATTTGAATCCATTTGCTTCTGCTGCTCTTGAATAGTTTGATGCAACAATTTCCCATTCGCTTGCAAAACGTTGGCAAACCAGATCCGCAAGATGGACATTAGACCTTCCATATATCAGACTGGACATCTTAATTGAAATACGCATTTCTCCTGCATTTTCAATTATCTGATAGTAATACACCATTTCTTTATTAAACAGTGCTGCTTTAGAAATATAACACCCTGATTTACAAACATATGAAAAAACATCTTCCGTATGGTTATAATGATTCATATTATAAACCGATTTCCAATCTTCTTTGCATCCGAAAAGATAACCGATATCTGCACCAGAAACGTCATCCGTATATAGATATAGCGCCCATCCTTGCTTGACATACTGAAGCCACAGAGCATGTATCATGTTTGAAAAAGAGTTCAACTCGTCTACTTCAATCCTGCCTAAAAATCTGTTTAATTTACCTATTATACTCATATTATCACAATAAATCATTTATAAGTGACTTGCCGTTGCGAAACATGCTTTCAACAGTCAAATGCAAAACCATTGTATACGTTTGGCTTCATGGATTTCTGGAACAGATAATTTTCTCAAGAAAGCAGCCAATGTTTTTTCCGGCACCTTATCTTCGCGGCCTGCATTGCGTCGCGACTGCGTTTCCAGATCCGTTTCAAGATAGACAAGACGAACAGAAGCCCCATAAGACTCAAACAGATCGATCAGCTGACGACGGATATCAACAGTTAAATTGGTTGCATTCCATACAAAAGGCTGATGCCTCCGAAGATATGTCTTGGCCTCTTCCTTACCTAAGCTGGCCACATAGCCTTGTGATCCTTCATACGACAGCTTGTACCTATTTCTGATTTCGTCAAGAGAGATAATCGGCATATCCTTGCAATGCCGGCTTATCCAATAGTCCTTGCCGGTTCCCGGCAGTCCGCACAACATAACGACTTCTCCCCAAGTCTCATCATACAGTTCCTGCTGTGGCCATACATCTCCTCCGGCGAAATAGGACCTACGCGTATAGTCTGAAGCAAAACTCACAGGGTCATCATAACATCCGTGCTCCTTTGCCAGCTCTGCAAACAGATCCACCTGCGCTATGAAATCATCCTTATCTTCGCATTCTCGTCCAAGAGCATCAGCTTTTGACAACAGGTACAGCAGCTTCAGGCTGAAGTCAGGAACAAGTTCAGCCGAAGCAGCAATGCTTATCATTTTCCTGATATTATCTTCCTTCTCCAACGCATACGGAGGGAAAGAGTGGTGCTTGACCAGCAGAACGACAGCCTCTCTCATTGCCTGAAGTTCCGAGGTCCCGCACATTCCATATTCACTCCAAAGGAGGTATCTGGCAAGTAATGCACCCTTGGTTGAATGACTTGGCGAGACCCATTCAGTTCCTTCTTGTCTTGTAGTCACAGGTTTTCCCACATCATGAAGCAATGCTGCTATAAAGAGTATCTGACGTTGGATCTGTGGCAGTTGCCTATATTCCGGCAACGAGACCAAAGACTCGCACACCATCTGAGTATGAGCCCATACATCACCTTCCGCATGCCAGCGAACAGACTGCGGTGTATGACGCATTGCATCCACATGATCTCTCAATGTGGACGTTTCAATCTTCTCCCAATCGATTACCCAGTCAGGTGCATCCGGCGCCAATGCCAATATGTCATTTACTTCATTCACTTCTACTTATGATTATATTCCGGGGCGAAAAGTTCTGTAATATCTGCTGTTATTCCATTAGGGATGATCGGCCTGTCAAGCCAATGCGAGCCAGACTCCTCCACTGACTGCAAGAAGTCTGCACGTACATATTTCATTCTGTCGACAACTTCACCGTTCTCTTCCACCTTGATATAGATTCCTTCCATCAGGTTTGCATCCGATGTTTCCCTAAGGACACGGTCTACATCAAGTCCCATGGCAGTCGCCTTGGCACGAAGATCCTCCAGATGGTTTTCAGAAATATATCTTGAGGTTCCGAGATATTTCAATACATCATCCATTGATGAGAAACTGCCGGTGGCCAGCACGGGCACCGAACATACGGGCAAGCCTTTGATGAGTTCATGACGGGACGGAGTGTCAAGGAAACGCCCTATCTCCTTGTCAAAGATGTCGAACTCCATGAAATAATGCGGGAGTCTGTCATAATAGATGGCATGCTTGGCATACATCCACTCTCCGTACATGATATAACGGCTTCCGAGAATCTCGTAGAAACTCGCAGCATGGACTGCCGCCCACTGCTTCATAAGGTCGTAATGCTTCTCTCGTGGACCTCCCGTCAGGAAATGGCCACGACTCTGGAGACGAAGTTCACCGTCATCAGTAAAACTGATGGCTGAGTTAGCTCCGTCAATCTTCTCCTCCAGCACCACATGGCGACCGGCAATCGCCTTGAACTGGATCTGGCTCAGATCCTCATCGCCCGGCTGGAGACGCGACCCCTGTATATGAGGAGTTCGGGGGTATTTCTTGATAATAAGTTCTTCCATAACATTACTTTATTGCTACCATAAACAAGTGGTTCAGGACACTGTCGAACTTCACCTTGGAGCATCCGGCCTTCAGGAACATATCCGAAAGCATATCCTTGGTAAAGAGGTGGATATGCTCGGGATTGTCATCAGGTTTCGAAGGAACTGTGGCCACAAGATACTTACCGGCAAGGCGGACTGCATTGACCACCGCCTTCTCCACATCCGGGATGTGCTCCAACACTTCCAGTAATGTCACCGCGTCAAATGATCCGTCAGGTGCATCCCAATCACAAAGGTTCCTTTCTAACGCGTGAAGATTGCTTATGCCGCCTATAGCGACACTATGCAGAAGATCAACCCTATGAGACAGAATGTCAATAGAGGTAACATCAACTCCTGAGAATTCCGTCAGCAAAGGGAAAAGGAATGCTCCCCTTCCACTCCCAACATCCAGAAGAGATGAAACTTGTCCTGATGCCACGATGCCACGCATGAATCCCATTACCAGCTGCACTCTGGCCAATTCATCCTTCTCCTTGAAGTAATGCATCTTCAACCCAACAGCCTTTCCATATGACACAAGTTCATCCTTCTGGTCATCTGTGAGGGAATCCAGATTCCGCTGCGCCAGTCCTTCCGGAAGAGACATCATCCCTTTCAAGGCACAGCCTTTTACATATGCTGCTGCAAGATCTTTATATGTATAGGATTTCATGAGGGTCAATTTAGTCTTTACAAATTTATAACATTTTTCTATTGAATCATATCAGTACATTATTTTCAATCACCTGTGCAAACATTTCGTCCTTGGTGACCGGTAAGGTATGCACAGCCAAAGTCAAGTATGTCCCTTCATTTGCTCTGAAGTGAGGGACGATCATCTTGTCATGATCACACCAGAAGTAGGTCATGGTATCTGTACCTACTCTCGCATAGATATCTGCAGCCTCGCATTCGTTCCTCACCGGGAAGAAAACCTGCTGATAATCATCATACGCAGAGTCATCATGCGCCACACGCAGCCAGTATCTTCCTTTCTCATCCTGTGTGAATGCAGCATATCTTCTGTAACTCTTTTCATACACCTTGAGAGGTGTTGCATGCATCAGCATCGGAAGGATATAGAGGTCACCCTCATATGGTATTCCCATAATATCTTTCGGGACCATGATTGCGTAGTGGTTCCCTTCGTTGCGGACACCGACCTGGCTGATGGTCTTGACCAGCTTCTTCCGCTCTTTAGAGTTACGGGGCTTCATGCTTTCTACAAATTCTTCAATCTTCGTCATAGTTTTCATCTGGATATATCTCGATTTCGTCCTCTGATAACAATTCAATAATGCGATAGTATGCTCTGCGTAGCCTCAGCCAGTAGCACCGGATCCTTTCAAACAACCTCATAGGGTCTTACTTCTGAGGTTTATGAAGGGGCTTGGTCTTTCCGCAGCGAAGGCATCTGGTGAATGCGGTCGGTTGGCAGCCTGGTATAGCATCATACATGAAATGATGGTTGTCACGAATTCTGTCGTGGTTCGGGCATTTTAGTCCTTTTATTTCTCTTACCATAGCGTATTGTTTTGATGTTCTGATGACATAGAGCAATACCATTATGGGAATCTATCTACTACCTATATCCGTATCTTGATTTTTTGCATAGAAAGTGACCTCATTGCATAAATACATGATAGAAATTATTATTGGCGGAATCCCTATGAGAAAGCGTTGACTGATATGAAGAAAAAGATAGTGATATTCTCAGGTGCCGGCATATCGAAGGAAAGCGGTCTGCCGACATTCAGGGGTGAAGATGGACTTTGGGAATCAATCGATGTCGACAAGGTGGCAGACTATAAAGCCTGGTATTGCGGCAGACGGTCAGACTGTCGGCAACGGAGACAAGCTGTCCTCGACTTCATCAATCCTATCAGAAGGATGATACTTGAAAGCGAACCCAACGACGCTCACAGGATCATAGCGAGCCTTGAAGACAGGTATGACGTAACAGTCATTACACAAAACGGGGATGACTTCCATGAGAGGGCCGGATCGACGAAGGTAATTCATCTCCATGGAGAGGCTTTGAAGAATGCCTCTACCCTGCGGCCGTATATACCGATTGAGATTGACCGCAACAATCCGGACATCAAGATAGGCGATCGTGCTCCCGACGGCTCGCAGATCCGTCCGTATGTGATATTCTTCAATGAGAACCTTCAATACGGGATATGGAAAGAGGCCATAAAAGCAATCCGTGAAGCAGATATAATGATTATCATAGGCTGCTCCTTGAAAGTGTTCCCTGCCGCCAAGATGATAGAAGAGTTCAAGGAAGACGTGCCTCTGGTCGTCATTGACCCGTGCGACTCTCCCCTGCCCATAAAGCATATTTATGCACATCTGAAGTATGGAGCGAGCAAAGGAATGAGGATCCTGAAAGAAACCTTACTCGAACAAACCGAACTACAATGAAGAAACCGGACATATTAAAACCCAAGAACCTGTATCGCGAACTGAGCCCGAATATTCCTGAAGACTATATCTGTACCATCGTGCATGCACATTTCAAAGGGCGCAAGTTCTACATGATATCGCAGATGTTCACCGGTAGAGAGGATGAGGAACTTTACATGCTGTTTGATGAAGAGCAGACAGAGAAGCTGATGATGAAGTTCCAGACCCATGATCCTGAAACATTCATGTACAGACTTCATAAGAGATTCTGGAATCGATATGGAAGGGATGTGTGGTATAGCTTTGAGAGGTTCTGTGATGCCAAAGGGATTGGATACGAAGTGATACTTAGATAATCATATACATGAAGATTGCATATGTAAAAACCAGAAAGGACAAGGATCCTATCCTTGGAATGCTTAAAGAACTACTACCGGAGGACAAGGTCTTCTGTGCTGATGTCTCATCAGTTCAGGAGAGTTACTTTTCTCGGATTAAGATGAGACGGATTCTACATAAGGAGCATCCGGGTCTCATGATTGGCTTTGGCAACGCTGCTGAAGTTCTGTGTGATTCGGAATCAGGGATCCCAGCCATTCTGATTGACCCGATCGGCGACATTGAGGACTTGGATAGTGACAAGCTCCACATCGTTCATACAGGAATAGCATCCGACTTGATGGATACTGACACTCTATCCAAGTGTCTGATTCCTATCCTTGAGCCACTGAGAGAAGATGTCCATTCAAACGAAAAGCTTCTTGAAGAACTCATTGAGATGGCATTGATAAAGACCGAGTCTTCACCGGCGGATTTCGACGGAACAGATGACATCACAGATAACCTCAGGAGGCATCGTGAAACCGCTGAACTTTCTGGTATAAAATGCCTCGACTGCGGTCATCATATGATACGATTCTTCGTTAGTTCTCCTGCGTGGACCTGGCAGAAGCTATGCGGACGGGCAGGGATACTGACTTACTGTCCTAACTGCAAGAGCCAACACGGATTCTTGCTGCAGATGATGAACTAATCGTTATGGAAATGGATGACAAGAGAAACGAATTTCTGACACCGGAAACGGTCGGCGAGATGTATGTAAGATGGCGACTTGAAGAAGGACTGTTCTCCAATGAAACCTTGAGAACTGTCAGGTATGTTGTAGACCACTCCGAGGAAAGGGAGCTTCAGGCGGATGACTTCGCAAGAGAGGTCGGACAGTTGATGATGCCATATCTGAGTTCGCATCCGGATGTAGGATTCAATGCCTTCCACAAAAGCGTGCGTAATATGATAAGGAAAGGCGAGGTTCACAGCTACTGTGAAAGGCTCACCGATGAATATCCTCACCACCAGATTATTGAGGCTATAAATAACGCCTGCGAGTCCGTTGGCTGCAAGTACCACGATGATATGCTCATATATGTGAAACTTGGCAAAGGACAAAAGATACATATGATCCAATACAAGAATCTGAACCTGCATATAATCGTGCACCATGGGGTAAAGCGTCACAATCTCTGCATTGCCTTCGATAAAGATATTAAGGCAGAACCAAAAGAAGATGAAGGCGCCGTATATGTATGGCTTTGATGAAAAAGTCAACATCTGGTGATATATTATCCAAACAGTCGACTCTATGCTTATGTAACAGAAAACTAACTACGATATGAAATTCAAGGAAATCAAGGAAATGACTCTTACCCAGATATGGGATAAGATGAAGAAACCGTTCAACTTCGCATGGCGTACAGGAGTTATCGTCATTGCTGTCGGCATGGCTTACGGACTTATCTGTGAGCTCGGCGAATGGGTGTGGGATTTGTTCGATGATGACTCATATGACATCGAATATATCTCAGACAGTGTGAAGGCAAGGTATTATACTGATGGTACCTGCCGCCTGTATGAACGCTACGGCAACAAGAGGCTCAGCAAGAAACTCAAGTTCGTGGACTCGTGTCCAATGGCTGATGACACACTCACTTCATACCAGGATCTTAACGGCAAATGGGGCTTCCTTAGCACCCTTTCGGGAAAGATTGTGATTCCAGCTGAATATACGAATGTGTGGGATTTCAACGAAGGTCTTGCTGCTGTTGCAGATGAGACCAACAAGGTCGGCTATATTGACATTACTGGAACTTTAGTCATACCGATGCAGGACGTTGATCATCAGTCCGGGTATTATTCATTTAAGAATGGCATCTCGATCATGGAGGCACCTGTAACCGGACTCAAAGGAGCCATAAACAAGGAAGGCAAATGGGTTATCCCGATGAAATACAAGAATGTATTCTACCCGGATGAGTGCGGCTTCATGAGAGTCTATGACGGTTATCATTGGGGACTATATGACTCCGACGGCAACGAAGTCTTCCCTATCATCTATGACGACATCTATTATGACAAAGGGCTTGAAGGTGTGTTCACGCTCAAAGAAGGAGTCAAGCAGCTCGTCAATCTATCCGGTGAAATCATCGAACCGTTTATCGTAGACTCGACTTGTCCTCTGAGATACATAGTTGAATATCATCCGGACTCGGAAAGCGAGTATGCGACACACCCCTACCTCGTAAACTATTGTGTCGATATCTATCACGGAGTGCTTGATACACGTACAGGCAAGATCGTCATACCTGCAATCTATGACAGGATAGAGATGGCCTCCAAAGACATGATTACGGCTTCTTTGGGAATTGAGAATGGTGAGAGTGTGGTTTATGACCTTAATGGGGGAACTGCAAAAAAAATGCAAATTTGACTTGATTCTGAACTTTTTATGGGGGGTGGAATATCAATACTTCGGTAAAAATTTACCGCACTAAAAGTTAAACATTGGAAGCCGG